>JAGLCZ010000327.1 GCA_023145975.1 Candidatus Hydrogenedentota bacterium
GCGCAGGAACTCGGGGTATGGATATGCGCAGGATGCCTGGAAAAGGAAGGGGACAAAACCTACAATACTGCCGTTCTCATTGATCGCTCAGGTAAAATTGTACTCAAACACCGCAAAATTGAAACCCTGCCCGAACTTACTTCACATCTCTACGACTCGGGAGATGCAAAGAATATCCAAACGGTGGACACCGAGTTCGGCAGGGTCGGCATCACCATTTGTGCCGATAATTTCAACTTGAAATATCCTCAGAAAATTGCCGATGCAGGTGCCTGGTTATTGATAACGCCTCATGGGTTTGCAGCAAAGGAAAACGACCTGTTTGATAATGGTGTCAGTTATATCAACCATATAAAGAAGGTGGCAAAAAATACGCAGCTCTGGGTGGTTGCTGCCAACACCGCTTTATCTGTAGTGACCGGTGGTGCGTGGAAAGAGTATTCACACAGCGGCTGTTCTACCGTCGCTGCTCCGGAAGGTAAAGCCGTTGCCGTTGGACAGTTCATAGAACCGGACCTTGTGGTATACGATATTCCTTTGGAACTGTAACGTATGTGTTACAGTATAAAAAGAAGCAGCTGTGCAGTGGTGTAGCTAAACAGTACAATTTCATTGATTCAGGGAGAATTCATTATGATTACGACAACAGCCTGGGTAGTTCTTGGTATTACTAATATTCCCGTTTATTTCTTTTGGGCATGGCTTATTTTTAAGGATTGGGATGACTTTAAGACATCCCTGCTGTTTTGGTTTACCCCGGATGTTATTTCTCTATTCAGAGGTCAGTTCTTTGAAGATCGCTGGGCAGAAATGAAGTTGGGATTCTGGTTGGCATGTTGTGGGGGATGCGTATTTCTTGAAGGATTATTTCTGGCGAAACTATAACGTTGGAATAGCAGTACCCCTACATTTTCAGGGCAGATTTCGCGCACTGCAACGCAGGGAAGTGATCCTTTATCCCGGTACAGAAGGCAGCATCTTTCAATATCAACACCCAGTCATTACCATCGGCAGCATTCCCGGGCGGGTCAAATTCCTGAATTGCCGCTCCGTCTCCCCCGGGGATATTTTCTGCAAACGGTTGTTGTTCAGTACAATCGTCATTGCCAACCTGATAGGTACCATTGCGGGGATTGAACCAGAACGCATTCATCTTCCGTGATGACAGACGATCCATTTTTACACGAATATTGCGTCCGTTTGCACTGTAAATCATTGCATAATTGCCTTTGGCACCCCGTGTTGCCTGAATACAAGTTGATATTGCCCCTTCGGTACCGGTCATAGTTCCCGTATCCCCGTCAATCAGATCCTGATCCGGGATTCGGTCAAGAAATTGATCTCTGGTCATAGAGGTCATCAGATTAAACAGATGCTGCATATCCAGTGCCCCCTCCTCATCCAGGCTGACCTCCCACCTGCTGACCTCATCTACTGTAATGGGTTCATCCATATCTGAGATATCGCTGTTGAAATGGAATACATTCATACTTCCATAGGTGACCCCGAACCCACCGGCAAAAACAGTTTGATAGGATTGAAAGCGAATCTGCCAGTCTTTGTATTGTTCCTTCCCCCTTCCCCGAAATTCATAGCCTCCCTCAAAAAGCCAGGTCGGTTTTGGAGGGGACAGTTTGTAGTCCACTCCCGTGGCGACAATTTGATCTTTTGGCTGATCCTGAATCGAGTTGAAATCCATCCAGGGGTCATTGTGGAACCATTCCGAGGAATTTGGCATCCATTTTCGCGGATGGTAACTCATGAGTGTTGTGCTGTAGTCGGTTTGCGTATCTTGCGAAGCCATTTCATTAACACCGGCAGCGACTCCTTCCGCCATTGATCGAAATACACTTCTGTAATCCCGATCGTCATATATGGCACTACGGTCGCCTCCCATCATCCAGATGATGTTCTTCTTGTTTGCGAACCGGTGACCAATCCAGTGCCCATATTCATACGCGCTGTTTGAATCAAAGATAATTTCAGAGGTAACCGTACCATTACCCCAGTCCCCCGCTACACAACCACCCCACGCCGGTAATAAAACCACATACATTCC
>JAGLCZ010000328.1 GCA_023145975.1 Candidatus Hydrogenedentota bacterium
CCGATTCGTGTGTAAGCACTGCATATATTCATGGGAATGATAGATCCTTCTTTTACGTATACAGGAAATTCATTCAGAGGGAAATTACGGGTAAATGTTTTTCCGCCCTCAACAACTTGTGTATCATCATACCAGTAGCGCCATTGTCCTGACGGCAAGGTTATTTCACGTGTGAAGGAGTCCTTGTAAATCGGCGCGATGAGCAGTGCATCCCCAAAAAGGTAGTGGTACTTACCTGCAACGGGATACATCAGGGTTCGCTCGCCGCGATGGGCTTGAATTACATAGCCGTAGATGTATGGAACAAGTTCCGTGCGTAGCCAATGACATTCCCGAATCAGTTCTAACTCCTGATGCGTACGTTCCCACATACGTCGTTCCCCATGTCCGCCATTAAGAAAGAAACCGGAAAACACGGCAAATTGTGCCCAGCGAATGTATAGCTCAGGCTGAATGGTTTCCCCGCCATGATAACCTCCTATATCCGAACCTGGAAGATTATAGCCCAGCGTTGCACTTCGGAGAATACACCAGATAGCTCGTTCCAATCCTCGTTCTTCATAGGACCAACAGTGATTATTATCACCAACCCAGTTTAAGGTGGAAGCATCCACAGGAGAGAAACCTTCCGGGTGCAGCCAGGGAAGAGGGCTGTCTATTGATCGTCCTAAAGTTACAAATTCAGGGTTTTGTGTTAAGCCATGCTTGTATTCCTCTCGATAATACAAATCCATATACTGGCGGGTTGTAAGGGTTCCTGCATAGGTATTTTGATAAAATAGAGGAATCTTTGAAATGAGATTTGAAGAGAAAAATGCAGCGGTATCATCTAATTTCCACGCATCTATACCCATATCAAACAGGTGCTGCTGCATACCGTGCCACCAATCCATGGCCTCGGGATTTGTATAGTCGACCAGGCCCCCTCGGCCGCGCCACCAGGATACTTGGTGACCATTACCGACAAGATAGCTTCTTTTCTTAGCTTCGTTATAAAAATGCTCGGAATTCGTTCCCGGAACATCTTTGTTCCGACTGTTGACACTTGGTGTCATCCAAAAAGCCAGCCTGATCCCGCGATCTTTTATGCTTTTGAAAAATTTCTTGGGAGTGGGATAGCGGCTTTCGTCAATCACGAAGTCATTATTATGCATGGCCCACGGCGCGTCAATGAGATAAGTACGAACTGGTATGTCATATTTTTCATAACCGTCCAGCATTTCTTTGACGAAATCACTTGTCTTAATATCGTCTTCCCAAAGCCAGGGTTCCAGTGCCCAGGCAGGGGTATGGGGCGGATTACCGTGCCGTTGACCGTTAAAAGGAATGCCCCATACAGGCCATACCCAATAGAAATAGAGAAGCGCAATAATCAGTAGTAGTAGTGCAACGCTGATTTTCGCCAATAATTTTAAACAACCATGCATTGATACGTTCCCTTGTATCTTATGGTGTTCAACCTTCAGATTTTGGATTTACGTACCACATTACAGACTGTAGTTTGAACTCCATAGTGCCCGCAGATGTTGTCTTGGCACCATGACAGTATAAATTAGAAGCAGTTGCATACCAAAGAAGGGGGATTTCCTAAATATAAGAAAATATATGGTACCGGGGGTGGGGTTCGAACCCACGGCCTCTGGATCCACAATCCAGCGCTCTAACCAACTGAGCTACCCCGGCATTTGACGACATCAAGAAGACGGAGTATAGCCGTTTTTGCTACTCCGTTGCAAACGAAGTAAACTGGAGGAAATTTCCGGTAGAAATAACAGGGGTAGACATGTGTAACTATAACGTCGCGGTCATCCTTTTGTGATTTAGACCTTTTACATAGGGCATACGATCAGCTGTGAATAGACCTTTACATCATGGATTTCACAGATTTATTTTCTGTAAATACATTCCTATATAATAGAGTCTATGTGATTTGTTCGGGTAAATAATCACTACTCTCTGCCTCATTTTTGAGGCAGATCTTGCATAGGCGAATTTTCCAGTAGGGAACTTCACCGTCAAGTTGTTCATAGACGGGTTTTAGTCGATCTGTCTCCAGTTTTTCGAAGGCTTGACGGACATCATTCATAACTTCCTGGGAAACGTAGGGAGCTGGATCCTTTCGCTTCTGAGTAGAAAAGTATTGCACAATATAGCCTTCTATTGTGCTGGGACTACGTTCCATGATTTGGGCTATTTTATCGAAGGAAATTCCCTGTTCAAACAGAGTCGCGGCTTTCGTGTGTGATAAATTTAGTTTGTGTGGTGATTTGGGTTTACGCACTGATTTTACATTGATTGATTTAGATGTAATAAGAGGAATTGCTTCAGGATGAGTATCACGATAGGCGCGAATAGTCTCCTGAAAGCAGTTATAAAAAGTCTCATACTTCTTTTTTCCAACCCCATGAACTGCCAGGAATTTTTCTGGGTTATCGGGCATGCGCCCCGCCATATCGCGTAGGGTTGTATCGCTGAATACTACAAAAGGTGGTACATTAAGTTCATGCGCTTTTTTACGTCGAAGCTGACATAGTTCTTCAAAAAGAACTACATCGTATTGTTCGCTTGTAATAGTTTCTTTTTTTCTAGTTCTTCTTTTTCTTTTTTCCGTCGGACATATCAGCTTAGGAATTTCGTTAGCAGTGTGTGGATTATCTCCTTTTTCTGTCAAATATAGAATGGAATATTCGCCTTGTTTTTCTAAATAGTTTTGCTGGACTAATTGTTCTATCCAGTCGCGTACTTCTGTACTGCTGTATTCGCCCAAGCTATTATAGGCGCGAAGTTTATTGTGTTGTCGTGCCATAATTCGTTTTTCATTTGAACCCGTTAAAACTAACGATGTGTACATTGGGCCTGCAATATTTCCGAGTTCTTTTACCGCAGTGAAAATGTGCATAACAATTTTCGATGAATTTTCCATGGTGTCAAACTGTCCTGTACATACATCGCAGGCATGGCAGGATTGTTTGTTATAAGGCTGTCCAAAATATTCGGATAATACCTTGTGACGACATGTAAATTGTTGGCAATAATTAAGCATATCCTTCAGCTTTTTCTGAGCGATGTCTTGGGATGTATCATGTTCATCTTTTTTGAGAATGCTTTGCCATACGCGGAAGTCTTGGTAGGAATAGAGTAAATAGCAATATGCATGTAACCCATCTCTGCCAGCGCGTCCTGTTTCCTGCTGATAATGCTCAATGGATTTCGGCATGGCTGTGTGTAGTACATAGCGTACATTTGACTTGTCAATACCCATACCAAAGGCGACGGTTGCCACAATGATATCGGCTTCATCCTTTGAAAAAGCATCCTGGTTACATTTTCGTTTCTGCGCTTCCATGCCAGCGTGATAAGGAAGGGCTTTATATAGTTGGGATACTAAGTATTCACATAGGTCATCCACGTCGGAACGGCGCAGACAGTATATAATGCCTGATTCTTCTTTGTGCTTGGTTAAAAACTTCATAATCTGGTTCATGTTCGAGGAACGTTGTTCTACATGATAATGAAGATTGGAACGATCAGATTTCCCCAGTAAGAGAGTTGGTTTTACCTGATGCAGCTGGGTAACAATGTCTGTGGCTACCTGTTTTGTCGCTGTGGCAGTATAGGCATGGATGGCGACATCTGGAAAATTATCTCGTAAGGTACGTAAGGATCTGTAGTCGGGTCTAAAATCATGCCCCCAGTGACTGATGCAGTGGGCTTCATCCACAACGAAATAGGCAACACCTACTACCTGTAGATAGGCTATAAAGGAAGGTTGTGCCATTCGTTCAGGAGAGACATATAGTAGTTTTACCTTGTGATTCTGAATAGCTTCGTGTGTAGAAATTCTATCGGATGCGCTCATGGTGCTATCAATTTTCCCAGATATTACGCCGTTTGCAGTTAAAGCATCAACCTGATCTTTCATCAGTGAAATCAGCGGAGAAATTACTACGGCCATACCCACCATGGTGAGAACTGGTGCCTGAAAACATAATGACTTTCCGCCACCTGTGGGCAATACAACAAGGGAATCGTGTTCCTCCAATACACTCTGGATTGCCTTTTCTTGCATTGGCAGAAAAGTATCAAATCCCCAATATTGCTTGACTATTTCCTTCAGTTTATCCAATTCTTTTTCTCCGAGTACAGTTACATTACAGGAAATTCTATAACGCCAGCAATGAGTTTCCAGCAGGCAGGCGGCTTTTGAGCTTCCCAATCAGGTGGTTTATAGGGCATGCTAAGACTGATGGTGAGCAGGCAGGTAGAGGAGGGTTTGTAGCCTGCAGTTAGTTTCCCAATAAATACGGGGTCTGTGATTCGGATTGCCCATTCCCGATTTCCCAACGAGAAAATGCCTTGCCATGTCGAATCTCCGGTTGTTTTTCTCTTGGTAGAACGTGTTCGGTAATCATACACTTGTATCAATTGTAGCGAACATTGTTTCTCTTGTGTTTTTTTCTGTAAGACTTCCAGAGAAATATAATTTTCAAGCGTATTAAAAATGCAGTCTGTTCTTGCTACGTAAGTTTGGAGAGAGCTGGGCTTCATCGTACCATGGCGAATCCAGTTTCCAGGAAGAATTGTTCTATTTTCTTTTTCAAAACCATAACTTTCCCCTGTTGCAGCTAAGGGTATTTCGATAATATCGCACAATTTTGGAAAGTAGCCATCAAGTTTCATTGTTGATTTTGGAATACGTCCATCATCCAACGAGCTTACAGGCCGCACCCATGCACCAGTAGCAAGGTCAATACCTGCAATACACCAATCCGAATGCTTCCATGAGTTGGCTAGGACTACCAACTGCGTCATAGTCATAAATGTACTACCTCTAAGTTTTCCTGGTGCCGCTGGATGCGTTCTGCCAATAATCGCCTATGGCAATAATCGGGGTCGGATTCGCTACACAGAAAACAGTCTTTATCACGTAATAATGCCGAAGTAAACGAATCAGTTTTCCGTTTTTCCAGAAGTTTGTCATACGCTTCTTCGTAGGCTTCCCAAGAACCTTTTTTCTTTTTATAATTTTCAAAAATATCCGGTGTCGGTGCAAATTCTGGATGATGGATATAGGAAATATTTCCTATGGTACTGAGGAAAAATGGTAAGTCTCGTACCTTTGCAAAGCCAGCCAGTTGTGATGTGTTGTTGAGTCGGATATCAACGATACGTTTAACACCTGCATGTTGTAGGATTGTAAAAAAAGTCTCCGCCGATTTTTTCGTAAATCCGATAGTGAATATTTTCATTCTTCATCTTTCTCTTTTTGACATTCTAATTTTCCTGCTTGTAATTCATATGCTTTTTCGATAAGACCGGATGTACTGGTCAAATCACCAAAAAGTTCCGGTTGAAGGTGGTGCAATTCGATCAGACGTTCCTGAGCATTTTTATGGGTTTCTAAGTCACCATTTCCTAAAATATGGTATATGGGTAGGCTAGGATACGATTTTTTTATTTTGCGACAAATTAGTATCATACGATGACAGGTTATGGGATCTGCCTCTGAACACATTATCGCGACGCGATATCGAGCTGCACCTTGAAGCAAACGATCCAAGCCAGTACAGAACAACGGCAACTGTGCAATATGCTTGTATTTTGCTTTCCCATCTATATAACATGAATCCTCATGGCGACGTGCTCCCAGTTCTCGACCAAGAAAGACATAATGGATATTTGATGCGTGTAGAATTCTTTGCAATATTTCTCTGTTAAATTGCGGGGTGTATTGGCTGTAAGGCTGAGAGCGAACATCTGCGATTGCAGATATCTTATGTGCAAGGAGAATATCTGTAAAATCCTGCTCGGAGTGATTTGAATGTCCTACGGTGAACAATGAATCTATACGCATCAAATATCCTAGTATTGTCGATGTTCATGAAAAGTTAAGGCTTTGTAAGTGCCTTTATACAGTGTAGTATATTAAGTATGTGTATATAAAAATTCTATTATAAGTACATCGGTAGCTGACCTACATTATTCAATCCTTTTTACAGAAATTACCTTACACTATCACAATTTGAACCCTATAAAACATAAATCTCCCCTGTTTTCTTGGGGAATTGTTGAATGCATCCAAGCATCAGATTATTGAGAAGACTTTTTGATGGATTACCTTTAGAAAGCAAAGTGATCTAGTCCGATTTTAATTTTGGGAATGACAGGTTGACTACATGATATACTTTAGGTGTAAGAATAGCAGTATTTTATCTGTGTTTTTGAAAAAAATGATGTAGGGGTAGAATATTTCCAAATGGACAGGTACTGATTTATTGCAATGTGTGACAGGTAGTCCTGAATAATTTACATCTCAATCCAAAGAAGTATTACATGATATTTGGTACGGTAAAAATTGAAAAGCCATTGTGTCTCGCTCCCATGGAGGATATTACCGATAAACCCTTTCGTTTATTATGCAAAGAAATGGGAGCGGATGTCCTTTATACGGAGTTTGCAAATTGTGAGGCGGTGATCAGGAATGTGACCAGGGAAGTTGCTAAAATGTCTGTTATCGGTGAGGAGGGACCCATAGGAGTACAGATCTATGGTAGTAACGAAACTTCTTTGGAGCGTGCAGCGGAAATGGCAGAAGAGGCTGGTGCGAATTTTGTAGATTTTAATGCAGGCTGTTGGGTAAGAAAGATTGCTAATCGTGGTGATGGTGCCGGGCTGTTGCGCGACTTGCCGCGTTTCCAGGCGGCAGTTGCAGCCGTACAACGGGGAACGAAGTTACCGGTAACTGTGAAAACACGTCTTGGTTGGGATTTGGAGAATATTGTTGCTGTTGAAGTAGCACAAATGCTTGAGGGGATGGGAGTTCAGGCGTTAACCATGCACTGCCGCACCCGTGTACAAGGGTATTCAGGAGAAGCAGACTGGTCTTGGTTGGCGCGTATCCGCCAGAATAGTGGTATCCCTTTGATTGCCAATGGTGATATTGTTACAGCTCAGGATGTGCAATATTGTTATGAACTGGGGTGCGACGGGGTTATGATAGGGCGAGCCGCAATTCAGAGCCCATGGGTATTTCATGATATAAAACACTATTTTGAGACGGGAAAACTCGTGCCTGCCCGTTCGTTGCAGGAACGCGTGAACTTATGTATTCGCCATTTGCGGGCACATGTTGCTTTTCGAGGATTGCCTCGGGGTATCTACTCCTTTCGTCGGTTTTATAGCGGTTACCTGAAGGGTATGCGAAATATTTCTCATCTCCGTCGTGATCTAATGACCTATACGCAGGTTGAACCGGTAATTGAACGTCTACATGCCTTCGTGGAATCATATGAAGAAGATTTTGATGAACTCGACCCATAGATGATGCTTTAGTTTTGGGTGACATATACGGGTCGGTGCGCGTTGTACTTTTTTTTGCACCTTCAAATATCATTACAAGAAGAAATACGCCTATGTATGAGAAATTAAGAATGCGTGTGTGTGCAGTAAACCTGGCACTAAAGGATCGGGGGCTTGTATTTCAGACTTGGGGAAATGCCAGTGCGGTTGACAGAGAGCATAAGGTCGTGGCAATAAAACCAAGTGGCGTAGACTATACCTGTATGACCCCCGAACATATATCGGTTGTGGATATGGATGGTAACAGAGTGGCAGGTGACTTGAAACCTTCAGTGGATATTGCTACCCATTTGGCTTTGTATGCGGAATTTTCGGATATAGGCGGTGTCATTCATACGCACTCACATTATGCAACTTGCTTCGCACAGGCACGCAGTGAAATTCCTTGCCTAGGTACTACCCATGCCGATTACTTTCATGGCACAATTCCACTGACGGCATTACCGAGTCCGGAACAAGTGTGCAGTGACTACGAATGGAATATGGGGGCTATTATTATTAATTGTTTCCACAATCGAAATCCATTGAACTGCCCGGCAGCATTGGTCGCAGGACATGGACCATTTACTTGGGGAGAAACAGTGGAGGATGCGTTGGAAAACGCCTGTGTACTTGAGGAAGTGGCGCGAATGGCTACACACACTTTCGCTGTAAACGGCAATGCTGCTCCACTGGAACCTTATCTTCTGGACAAACATTTTCTTCGGAAACATGGGAAAAGTTCTTATTATGGACAGGAGTAAAATTCTTAATTTAAAATTTGAGTAACAGTATTACCACAGCGAAAAATATAGTTAGTAGAATATAGGGTACTCAAGTTGATTATACTATGGCATAAGGATTATCCCATTAGTTCTTTCTGAATATGATTTAAAATCAGCAAGGAGATAAGTTATATGTTAAAACAGAAGTCATTTATTAAACGTAGAGATTTTTTGAAACATACTGCGGGTATTGCAGCAGGCGCAGTTGCCTTTCCTTACATTATTCCATCCTCTGCTTTGGGGTTGGCGGGCACCGTCGCGCCCAGCAACCGGATTACCGTAGGTTGTATTGGGCTTGGCGGCATGGGAAATGGCAATATGCGTGGTTTCTTTGACCGACAGGACGCGCAGGTGGTAGCAGTATGTGATGTTGATAGTCAGCATCGTAATGATGCAGCAAGCAGTGTGAATAGCAAGTATGGAAATAAAGATTGTGCCGTATACAACGATTTTCGTGATATGTTGCTTCGTGATGATATCGATGCGGTATCTATTGCTGTACCTGACCATTGGCATGCTCTTGTTGCAGTGCAGGCAGCACAAGCAGGAAAAGATATTTATGGGGAGAAGCCGCTTGCCTATTGTGTCGCTGAGGGGCGTGCTATTGTGGATGCCGTACAGCGTAATGGGCGGGTATGGCAGACTGGTAGTTGGCAGCGTTCCCAGGATCATTTCCGCTTTGCCTGCGAGCTGGTTCGTAATGGGCGCATCGGAAAAGTACATACCGTCAAAGTGGGATTGCCCGGCACGAGTAGCATACGGGAAGGAAGCACGGAGCCGACTGCTCCGCCGGAAGGATTTGATTATAATATGTGGTTGGGACCTGCGCCCTATACACCATATTGTGAAGCACGGTGTCACTGGAATTTCCGCTGGATAAGTGATTATGCCGGCGGACAATTGACCGATTGGGCAGGACATCATATTGATATCGCTCATTGGGGAATGGGTACGGAATTGAGTGCTCCCACTGAAATCAAAGGAAGTGGGGAATGGCCTCTTGCAGAAGATGGACTGTTTGATACGGTAGAAAATTATACGTTTAACTGCAAATATAGGGAAGGCTTTACAATGATTGTGAGCGGACTCTTACCCGGTGGTACCCGTTTCGAAGGCGATGAGGGGTGGGTGTATGTAACGCGTGGTCACATTGATGCTGAACCCAAAGCGTTGTTGAACGAAGTATTTGGTCCGGAAGAAATATATCTTCATAATAGTTCTAATCATATTGGGGATTTTCTTGATTCCGTAAAAACGCGGGCAACTACAATTGCGCCCGTGGAAGTAGCACATCATTCTGTCATGGTAGCGCATTTGGGACTTATCGCCATGAAATTAGAACGTAAGCTCCAATTTAATGTACATAGCGAAACTTTTCAAGGGGATGCGGAGGCCAATCGGCTGTTGTCGCGACCCATGCGTGCTCCCTGGAGTCTGTAAATTGTTGCGTTGAAAATACTGCCAATAGGGATTGGCGATTTAAAAGGATATATCATGAAAATGCGGTTTACTGTAATACTGATGAAATTTACCCTTGTAGTTCTCATACTTTCCAATTTTAATATTTATGCGCAAGAGCCTGTGCAAACGCCGCTGCGTGCATTGCTGGTAACCGGTCAGAGTAATCATAATTGGCAGGTGGCTGCGCCAGTATTAAAAACTATCTTGGAAGACGACGGCTTGTTTTTGGTGGATGTGGCAACAACGCCGCTTGCTGGTGATGACATGTCTGGTTTTATGCCGCAATTCGCGGCATACAGTGTGATAGTATTGAACTACACGGGCGATGCTTGGTCAGAGTCTACTCAAGAGGAATTCGTCGCGTACGTCGCCAATGGCGGGGGTGTTGTAGTCGTTCACGAATCTAACAATGCTTTTCCCGAATGGCCTGCCTACAACGAGATAATCGGCTTGGGTGGTTGGGGAAATCGGGATGAGCGTCATGGTCCTTACGTTTATTGGCAGGATGGTCGTGTTATTTACGATACTACAGCGGGAGGTGGAGGCGGGCATGGGCGAGCGCACACGTTTGAAATTACACACCGCCAGCCCGATCACCCCATTACCCGGGGGTTACCGGTTACGTGGCTCCATAGCACCGATGAACTGTATCATCGCCTACGTGGACCAGCCCGTAATATGACAGTACTGGGCACCGCATGGTCTGACCTGGAAACAGGGGGGACAGGGAGAGATGAACCGATACTGTTTTCCGTTGCTTACGGGAAAGGCAGGATGTTTCAAACAACATTGGGACATGCGGGAGCATCTTCTGCCGCATCGCCTTGTTTACAGTGTACCGGGTTTATTGTTACCTTGCGGCGTGGTGCAGAATGGGCGGCTACGGGTAACGTAACACAAGCGATTCCGGAAGATTTTCCAGAGAAGGACGTTGAACGTATTCGTCCACGTTTTGTAAAGAATTCTGTAGCAGTTTTGATGAAAGAACTGGCTGTTTATAAATATAACGATCCGCGGGAGACGTTGGTATTGTTAGAAGAATTAACCCGAAGGCGGCAGGGGGCAGGCGATTCCGTTGATGATTTAGAACTAGCCTATCTTGAGTTACTGCAATCGGAAGATGCTACTCAGGAAGCAAAGTCTTTTGCGTGCAAGCAATTGAGTATGGTGGGGGGGCGAAAGTCTATTCCTATACTGTCTGAAATACTTTTAGATTTTGATTTGGCGGACATGGCGCGGTATGCCTTGCAGCGTATTCCGCATAGTAATGCTAAAATAGCACTTGGTGATGCTCTATCGCTTGTTGGACCGGAACATCGCGCGGGTATCATTGCTTCTCTTGGTGTGCTTCAGGATTTACGTGCCATAAAAGCCATAAGTGCTCACATACACGACAGTGATGAACGGGTGGTAACAGCAGCGTTACACGCTCTTGCTGCAATGCCTTCTGCAGAAGCAGCAGCGGTTCTCCTTGTTGCTGTTGAACAAAAGGAAGGGGACTTGAAGCGGCTGGCTAAGGTGTCTTACGTGAAATGCGGTTTTTCCTTGTTGGAAAGACGTCGTACAGTCGATGCTAAAAAGGTATTTACAACGGCTATTGAGACGATGACAGAAGACCTAAATCTTCGTGTAACAGCATTACGTGGAATAATTGCTGCTGCGGGACGCAATAAAGAAGGAGACGTCATTATCAATGTGCTGCAAAGTGATGATCTTGCTATGCACCCAATTGCAGCGGCGGCGGTGCGTAACATTTCAAACAGGACAGTCTTGCGAACTCTCGTGACGCTTTTGCCAGAATTAGACGACTATACAAAAATAGTATTACTGACAGCGCTTAGTGAAACGCTGGTTGATTGTGTTACACCCCAATTGGTTGAGATGGTAAAATCTGAAGATGAACCGGTTAGATTGGCTGTACTAAAGGCGCTGGCTGTTGTGGGAGATAAAGAGGCAGCATTGTTTCTGGTGCAGCATGCTGTAAGTACCTCGGGTACGGAGCAGAAACTAACTCGCTTGGCACTTAGTCGCCTGAAAGGTGCCAATCCAGTCATTGTGAAAGCATTTAAAGAAGAGGATACGGCATTGCGTTCAGAATTTCTGAAGGCAATTTCCGCCCGTCATATTTCGGAAGTGGCACCATTCTTGATTGATATGCTTGCTGCATCCAGTGATGATGAACGATTGGAAATATTAGATGTATTGATGCAAATTGCAGAACCGAAACATTTGGATAGTATAATTCCGTTACTGCTTAGTGCCACAGAAGAGAAGGAAGGCGCTGCAATGGCGACTCTTGTGGCAACAGTTGCCCAAAAAGAAAACAGGGGGGAGGAGCGAGTCGCAGCGTTGGTTGTAGCATTACAAAGTGATATTACAACTGCAGCACGGTGCAATGTGTACGTTGCCCTTGGAGAAATTGAAGATGAAAGTTCCCTTGCCCTTCTCGAAGCAGGATTAGAGGAACAGGATACGGCGGTACATTTTACGGTTGTGAAGGCGTTGGCAAATTGGCCAACAATAGCGTCTTTGAACACGGTACAGTCGATCATGAAATCTGAGCAAGGCACTCAGGAAGGAAGTCTTGCTCTTAACGGATATATACGTCTTGTTGGGTTGAATACAAAATTGGGAGTTGAAGAAGCAGTTTCTTTATATGAAGCTGCCCTTTCCTTTGCGGTAACCAGTGAAGAAAAGCAAGCGTGTATGACAGCCATTGGAAATACAGTTACTGATGCGGCATTACCTATATTGTATGAGGCACTGGTGTGTACGGATATCGAAGTTGCTCGTATTGCTGTACGTTCCTTGAGCAGTTGGCCGGATGCAGTACCTATGACGCGTCTTGAAATATTGGCAAAAGACGGTCCGGATGCGTTGAAATCCGATGCGTTATGTGGTTATTTTCGGTTGATAGGCATCAACCACGAAATAACCGAAGGGGAAGCTGTGGAGCGCTACCGTGAAGCTCTGGCACTTGCATCTAGTGATACAGAGCGCAAGCGTATTATGGCAGGCCTGGCTACTGCGGAAACGCTGGGTGCTTTGCGTGTGGTTCTTGAATACATTGATACTGCAGAACTAAGGAATGAAGCAGAAGTTGCTGCTGTAAAAATCGCGGCAAAGGTGGCGGGAAGCAGTCCTATGGAAGTAAGCGAGGCCCTTGAGAAATTGGCTAAAGCTACCGAGAATGATTTTGTACGCACAGAAATTGAAAAGGTTCGTGTACAGATGGCTCGATTTGAGGATTATATTACAGCGTGGAACGTTGCTGGACCTTTTACCCTTGAGAATAGCGGGTTGCGCGAACTTTTTAATACATCCTTTCCTCCTGAAAGTAATGATGATGAGGGGGTGCATTGGAGGATAATACCGGCTGGAACAGACGAAGATATGCCATATCTTGTTGAATTAGATAAAGCATTGGATGGGGATATGTGTGTTGCATATCTACAGACAAATGTGTGGACAGGGGAAGCATGCGATGCTTTACTTGAAATAGGTTCAGACGATGGCAACAAAGTCTGGCTGAATGGTGAATTGGTGAATGAAGCAAATACAGCACGCATGGTTGCACCGGCACAGGACCGGGTTGAAATTAAACTTAAGGAAGGCTGGAATCCACTACTTGTAAAAATTACACAAGCTGGTGGTGAATGGAGTACCTGTGTTCGCATTTGTACCCCTGATGGCAGTCCATTGGATGGGTTGCGCGTTTCTGTTCATCCCGAATGATTTTGTGAAAAAGAGGGGGCGTTATTGGTGCTGAAATTACTAAGAAAGCTTTGTGGTTATTACAGTACAAACGCTTTCGGCAGTGATAATGACTTGGGGATAAGAAATCTACGGTA
>JAGLCZ010000329.1 GCA_023145975.1 Candidatus Hydrogenedentota bacterium
GGGGTAAACCGTTCTGCCTCACTTCGCCAATTACCCATGAGCGATGCAGGCACAATTAGTAATGCAGGGCCAATTTCGTCGCTTATACGGTTATGCTTGCTGTGCTGCAGCAGCGCAAGTACTTGCAGCGTCTTACCCAAGCCCATATCATCGGCTAAACATGCCCCTAGACCAAGCTCCGAAAGAAACCGCAGCCAGGCAACCCCCTCACGCTGATAAGGACGCAGCGTAGCATCTACTACCCCATCGTTTTTTACCTGATCAAGACGCTTTGGACATCGAAGGGCAGCCAGGGTTTCCCGAAGGGCATCGCCAGCGGAAATTTGCGCCCATGGACGCAAATCGTCCAGTTCTTCTTGATCCTTCAGATCTTCAGTCGCACCCGCTAACAAACGCATCCCTTCAATAAACGATATTTTTCCATTATGAGATTGGGCATGGAGTGTCTCCCAATGAGTGATAGCCTCTTGTAACTTTTCCCGATCCACCTCGACCCATTGCCCCTTGAGCATAATTAGACCATCAGGTCCCTCCAACAACTCCTGCAACTCTTTGTGACTCAGCGAGATATTGCCCAAGGCAACAGCAACATCAAAATCAAGCATTGTATCGACGCCCAGGGTACTTGCCTTTATTGTTCCTATTTTTACGGAAACCTTCGGGCGAACCCGTTTTTGCCACCAATTGGGCAATCGCACCGATACGCCGCATTCTTCCAGAACAGTCACGTCACAAAGAAACTGATAGGCGCGGTCGGCAGTCCATACCATCGGCTGATAAATACTGCCCGTGTCCACCAACGCTTTTACCCAGGGCAAGCCTTCCGATGCACGCTGCACAGGAGACAACAGTCGAACCAAAGCTGCAGTATTTTTAGTACCGGCATATTGTGACAGTGCCTGATGTAACGGTTGATGCTTTATTTTTCCTGAAATACCAAAACCGGTGGTATAACTTGCCATAAAAGCAAAGGGGCGTTTTTCATCAGCTTTATTTTCCGCCAGATGAAAACAAACACGCCCTATTTGTGCCCATTTCGGCGCGACCTTATTGAGAAATATTCCCAGAGATCCAGAAGCGTCAATTGCAGTTTTAGTCCATGAATCCAGTGCCTGCCATATCCCTTCAAGCATTTCAACAGAAAGGTATTCCCCCCCCTGCATGGGAGGAGCTGTCAGAGTCCATTCGGCATATTTCGCCGAAGTTGGTGCAGGTATTGCAATTGCTTTTTCTTCTTCCGGGATATGGCATAGTTGTGTAAGATAACAGTCCCCAACTCCTTGCCAATATTGTAATGTAACAAAGTCTGCTACATTAACTTTTTTTGCTGAAAGAAGAAAAAGCCCTTCTGCCCAGTTGACATTGAAAGAGGACGCTATCTTTTTCAAAGCAGCAGATATATCAACATTTTGATCCGCTTCCCATCGCAATTTACCTGCAGGAGTCAACCGAATTTCATACATGCTTCTTTTCCAGAAAATTAGATCGATAACAACAATACTTAATACCACCAAGAAGTAGTTTTTTTAACACTATCAAAACGGCAGTAAAATAATAAAGACAAAGCAACTTTAACAAACAATCTTTAGGTGACGTATCCACGAACTTCATCAAAGCCATTCCTGGAATGCGTTGATGGTACGAATAAGTGCACGACCTGCGTGGAAAGCCGTCTTAAATTCACCGCCCTTGTCGGTAGTTATCGGCTCACCCGTATCCCAACGGGTTTCCTGATACCAATCGCCATACTCGTGATCCATTTGAAAGTTCTGAATCCAATCGTGTGTTTTCACCAGGGCATCAAAATATTTCAGGTCGCTTGTTCGCCGGCAGGTATCACAAAGTGCATTAAGAAGTTCCGCCTGTGCCCACCATGATTTCAGTAAACGACTTTCGCCCAGATCCGCTGCCTTCAACACATGCCCGGTAATCGGTCCAAAGGCAGCAAGCCCTCCCTGCTGTGTGTCGAAGCCAAAGGCGAGCGCATGATCCACCAAACGAAGTGCTGTCACGTGATACATTTCATTCTCTTCTTTTAACACCGCCGCCGCCTGCCAAATGAACCACGCCAATTCCACATTAAGACCATACGACGTAGTCATATCTCCTTGTGCATCGCTTACAGGATTCCAGTCTGCATCGAATGCGGTGACCGTGCAGCCGTGGTCGAGATGAATGCCCATAATACAAATCAAGTCAAGAAGCCGAATCAAAGCATTCTTATGTTTCATCGCCCCAGATGCCCCTGCCAAATACATCATG
>JAGLCZ010000033.1 GCA_023145975.1 Candidatus Hydrogenedentota bacterium
TATCCTGTGATTTTGAAGAGGCTGCACTGTTCTTGTATTGGTGTTTTTTTATGGTATAGTATTCTTGGTTATGGGGAGGTGCACGTTGTGTTGTGTTTCGTTTGTGTCCTGTGCACCCAAGTGGTACTTGTTGATGGCGAATCCATCATAAACATGTAACAGAGAGGGAAAAAGAATGAAAGACGGTGCATATTTACTGGAGCTGCTGCGGAAAGCGGAAAGTTCGGAATCTCTGACGGCTTCTTCGATGAATTTAATTGAGGATACCCTGGAACAGCGTTCTTACAAGGATGGCGACCTCATTTGCGAGGAGGGAGATTCTGCGGATTGGATGTTTATTGTGGATAAGGGCGCGGTGGCAGTCCTGAAAAAAGGGGAAGACGACGGGCAGGTAGAAGTATCACGGCTGGAGTGCGGCGATTTTGGCGGGATGATGAGTCTTTTCGAGGGGACACCCCGTTCTGCACGGCTTGAAGCGCGTGGTGAGGCGGTGTTGTTTGTTTTGCACCACAATACCCTGGAGAAGCTGCTGAAAAAGAACCATGAATTGGGTATGGGTATCATGGCATTTATGAGCCAGTGTATGCGTCGTGATTCGGAAATGCTGGCGCGATTGCGTACGGCATCTTTGGACAAGCGTTTTAGTATGGCTGTTTTTGATTCCAAGCCGTATACGGAAGAGATTTTTAAGGCGTGTAATAACGAACGCTTTTCGTTGCAGTTTTTCGAGCATCGTTTGACGGCTGCCACAGCGGCATCTGCGCTGGGTTTTGATGCGGTGTGCGTTTTTGTTAATGATGATGTGAGCAGGGATGTGGTGGAACGTCTGTGCGGGTTGGGTGTGAAGATGATTGCCCTTCGCTGTGCGGGTTTTAATAACGTTGATCTTGAGGGGTGTCAACAGTGCGGTATTGATGTGGTACGTGTGCCTGCCTACTCGCCTAACTCGGTTGCGGAACACGCAATTGCTTTGATGATGGCGCTGAACCGGCGTGTACACCGTGCCTGGTCGCGCGTCCGTGAAGGGAATTTTTCCCTGAATAATCTGGTGGGTATGGAAATGAACGGGAAAACGGCGGGCGTGATCGGCATGGGCCGTATTGGAAGATGTGCTGCTCAGATCCTTGCCGGGTTTGGGTGTAACGTGTTGGTATGTGCACGCCATGTTGATCCGGAAATAGCCGCGATGCACGGGGTTACATACGCCGATATGGAGCAAATTCTCCATGAATCCGATATTCTTTCTCTTCACTTGCCGTTGACTCCGGAAACACACTACATGATAAACAGGGAAGCCATTGAAAAGATGAAGACCGGGGTTATGCTTATCAATACCAGCCGGGGCGGGCTTGTTGACACCATGGCGCTTATAGAAGGGTTGAAATCAGGAAAGATAGGAAGTGCAGGACTGGATGTATACGAGGAAGAGAGCAATTACTTCTTTGAGGATCGCTCTCACACCATTATAAGTGATGATGTGCTGGCACGGCTGATTTCCTTTAACAACGTTATCATCACCAGTCATCAGGCTTTTCTTACCCACGAAGCCCTTGCTAATATTGCGGATACTACTTTCGAGAATATCGAAGAATTTGTTGCCGGCAAACACAGTGCTGAATTGACGAATATTGTGCTGCCAAAATAGTTTGCTAACCTTGCGCATATTTATATGCTGCAAACGAAAAGGAGATACGGTATGTACTGTAGTAATTTGTCTGTAAGTGAACGGTCCTGCCATTTGCTTCTGATAGTTTTTCTTGTCTGGACAGCGCTGGTCACTACGGTTATTGCTGAAGATGCGGCAACTAGTACTTTGCCGGAAGCAGCACTGGCGGCACTTAAATCAGCGCCGCCCTTGCCGGAAAAGGTGAAAAGCTTTGATGATCTGGTGATGGAAGTGGCTCTTGGTAATTTGACGATCTTTGACCTTGAAAGCG
>JAGLCZ010000330.1 GCA_023145975.1 Candidatus Hydrogenedentota bacterium
TCAGTTATCCGGAAATTCCGGAATACTGCCTCTGATGGTAAAACATACAACACCAACTTTTATAATCTTGATGCCATTATCTCGGTGGGTTATCGGGTCAACTCAATACGGGCGACTCAGTTTCGCCAATGGGCAACCCAGGTTTTGCGGGAATTTGCGATTAAGGGATATGTACTGGATCACAAGAGAATGGAAAACGGAACATTTCTCAATGTGGATTACTTCGAACGTCTTCTGGAAGAAATCCGCGAAATTCGCCTCAGCGAACGTCGATTTTATCAGAAGATAACTGATATTTACGCCACCAGCGTAGATTATAACAAGGGGGCTCCGACCACCTGTGAGTTTTTTGCAAAGGTTCAGAATAAACTGCATTATGCTATTTGCGGTCAGACCGCCGCTGAGGTAATTACCAAGCGTTCTGATAGCCAAAAGAAATATATGGGCCTAACAACATGGGAGAATGCGCCCGATGGAAAGATTCTAAAGCCGGATGTATCAGTCGCCAAAAACTACCTAAGTCAGAATGAGTTGGACTCGCTGGGTCGTCTCGTTAATGCCTATCTGGAACTGGCCGAAGATCGGGCAAAACGTCGTATTCCCATGACTATGGAGGATTGGGCAAAACGACTTGATATATTCCTGAAAATGGACGACCGGGAAATCCTGCAAGGTAGCGGCGAAGTCTCAGCTCAGCTAGCCAAAAATTTCGCGGAGAGTGAATTTGAAAAGTATCGCATTGTTCAAGACAGATTGTTTGAAAGCGATTTTGATAAGGAGATTAAATATTTGGAAAATGAATAATCATGGGTATCCAACATATTAACGCAATCACTAATCGTCCAAACCATAGGTTGCCCCAGCGGGATTCCCTCAATATTCTTGCCCGGGTATACTAAATTGCATTATTAGATAGAAACACCGTTCCACAGGCAATATTAGAAGCGATCGAAATCGAGTTCGCTGCCGTTTTTGCCGCTAGTGTAAAGAACTTTCCTTCTCGATATCTTTTGCTTGATAACCAGCATTGCTATTGTTTATTTTATGCAAAATACCCCGAAGTATGTATTTAAGGATATTGCTGCACTAACAGTCTACCCCACCGTGATATCCAATACCCGGCGACGATAAAGTTAAAAAGTAGCGTTTTAGGGGACGAAAAGAATATGATAACAGCTGGTAACGAATGTGCAAAGGGGGGCATAGATTCTCTGCGGATATGAAACCAAACAAGGAAATATACATTGAAAACAACTCTGGGCGGTTATGCGGGGAAAGTGTTGAAGATTAATCTCACACAACAGGAAACTTCTGAATACCCCTGGACTGACGAAGAGCGCAGCCTATACATGGGCGGAAAAGTTATGGCCGCCAAAATTCTGTACGACACGATTCAGGCGGGTACGGACGGTTTTTCTCCGGAGAATACCCTGGTTATTTCCACAGGTCCCTTATCAGGCACAGGAGCACCTGCCTCAAGTCGATTCAATATCTCGTCAGTCTCTCCCCTTACCGGTCTGTGCGCCTCCTCGAATTGCGGCGGTAATTTTGGACTTCACTTAAAACGTTCCGGCTACGATGCGCTTGTGATTACAGGGAAATCCGACGCACCAATATGGATAGAGATCACAGAAGATTCGATCCAATTCCATGATGCAGCGAGATTGATGGGTAAGACAACCTCCGAAACTCAAGCTGCATTGGAAGGTAAGGCAGGGAAACTGGTCATCGGTCCTGCCGGAGAAAATCTGGTGCTGTATGCCGGCGTATTCAGTGAAGAACGTACTGCAGGACGTGCAGGCATGGGCGCTGTAATGGGCTCAAAGAATCTCAAAGCCATTACTGCAGCAGGATCCCATAAAGTACCCAGACACAACGCAAAACGTGTAAAAAAAATATATAAGAAATGGGTTGCCCTGCTTAAGAAGCACCCGCTCACCGGCGACTCGCTGCCCAAATACGGCAGTAGTTTTTTGTTGCGTAGAATGCAGAAGCATAACCTGCTGGCAACCCGAAATTTCAAGCATGGAACCTTTGCAGATTTCGACATGATCTCCGGGCAGACGCTGGCAGAAAAACACCTCATTAAAAATATCGGCTGCGTTACCTGTCCCATCCACTGCGGCAGACAAGTTGAAGTACACGGGAAGAAAGTCAAGGGTCCGGAACTTGAAACGTTGGGATTGTTGGGTGCCAATCTGGAAAACAATAATCTGGAACAGATATTAGAGTTAAACTATCTGCTCGATGAACTTGGGATGGATACCATGTCGGCAGGAAGTACTATCGCCTTTGCCATGGAACTACAGGAAAAAGGGCTGTGGGACAACGGCCTGCAATTCGGACATACAGAAAATCTATCCGATATTTTCAAAGATATTGCACACAGAAGAGGGATGGGTGATTTGCTTGCCGATGGAACAAAACGCCTTGCCGAAAAATTCGGGGGCGAAGAATTCGCCATGAATGTGAAGGGGTTGGAAATTGCCGCTTACGAACCGCGCGGTGCCGTTGGTCAGGGGCTGGGCTATGCGACAGCAAACCGGGGCGGCTGCCATCTCAACGCAGGATACATGGCACTTACTGAAGGATTAGGGCTGCATATGAACCCCTATACCACCAACTCTAAAGCTGCTCTTACAGTAATGAACCAGAATCTAATGGAAGCAATTTCAGCTGCAGGATGCTGCCTCTTCCCCTTGTTTTCCTTCTACCATGGCTGGCTGCTTACGCACGTTAATAATCCCATTGCAAAAGCCATCTTCGCGGCATTACCCTTTTCAGGCAGCATCGTGAATCTACTCAATAAACTACCCGGAAAATTTCTTCCCCTGCAGCTGCCGGACTTCCCCTATCCCAAAGCACTGTCCGCAGTTACCGGCTTAAAAATGAATGTAGGCCTTATGAAGGAAGTGGGTGAGCGGGGCTTTAATCTCGAACGCCTGTTAAATATCCGCCTGGGAGTAACGGGAGCGGATGACACGCTGCCCAAACGTCTGACAGAAGAGCTCCAGATTGAGAATGAACCCCGCAGCAAAGTACCCCTCGAAAAAATGAAAGTCACCTACTACAATATCCGCGGTTGGAGCAGTACAGGTGTTCCCACGGAGAAAAAGAAAAAGGCACTGGGCATCAAGTAATCCTCAGCCGAAATACCGTCTGAGCCCTATTACAACTCTCCCCCTGCCGTTAGGTACAATAATACCAATCAAGGAGACAAAACACATGGATATGAATGAAGCATTGGTAGAAGCCGTCAGGGCTGCTGCCGTAGAACGTGACGGACAAAAAATTCTGGCGTGTCCGGCAGCCTTTCGAATTGCAGAAAAATTTGCGATTAAAGTGCGGGAAGTCGGGGACTGCTGTAATGCGGAAAAAATAAAAATAGCACACTGCCAATTGGGATGCTTCAAGTGAAACAATCCAGTACTCCGTTGTTACACCATATAACACCGGGGGTTCGGCTGTGGCTGTCGCTGTCTAATGAAGGGGTGTTCGGCAGGGGGAAGTGGCTGCTGCTGGATGCCATCCATAAGAGAGGATCGTTACAGGCGGCAGCCAATGCACTGGATATAAGCTACCGGAAAGCGTGGGGCGATCTGCGCAAAGCAGAGCAAGCCCTGGGTATTTTGCTGGTAGAACGACATCGGGGTGGACGCACAGGCGGCGATAGTTCCCTGACTCCCGAAGGAAAACGGTGGTGGCAGGAATATGCCCGTTTTCAAGAAGAAGTGAATACGCAAGTGGAACAGGCATTCGCACAGTGGGTAAAAAGGATGGAACAAGAATGAAAAATGGCGGCGCTGCACTCATTATTCTGGTGAGTACGTTATTTCAAGCTTCAGCATTTTCTGAATCGCTGCCGGTAACGGGCGAAATAATTATTTTTCATGCAGGAAGCCTGTCCGTACCTTTCCGGGACATTGCCGCTGCCTTCGAAAAAGAATATCCGGATGTACAGGTACTCCGCGAAGCAGCAGGGAGCCGTACCTGTGCCCGCAAGATAGCAGACCTGGAACGCCCCTGTGATATTTTCGCATCGGCAGACTATGCTGTCATAGACAGCCTTCTGATTCCTGAACATGCCGCCTGGAATATCAAGTTCGCCAGTAATGAAATGGTAATCGCCTATACCAAAGACTCAAAGGCTATACAAGAAATAACACGCGATAATTGGCACCGAATACTACTACGCTCAGATATTCGCTTCGGGCGTTCGGAACCGAATACCGATCCCTGCGGCTACCGAACTCTACTAACGTTAAAGTTGGCAGAAGGCTTTTATGACCTTCCGGGACTTGCCCAATCCTTTTCGAAAAAAGACCAACGCTATATACGCCCCAAAGAAACCGACCTGTTGGCACTATTGGAAACACAGAGTATTGACTACGTTTTTATCTATCGTTCTGTGGCAGAACAACATAAATTAAAGTGGATCACGCTCCCCGATAAAATTAACCTGAAACGCCCTGACTTCGCAAAACACTATGCCGCCGTATCTGTGGGACTAAGCGGCACTGCACCGAACACCA
>JAGLCZ010000331.1 GCA_023145975.1 Candidatus Hydrogenedentota bacterium
GCGGCTGAAAGCAGCTTTAGTTCTTCATTGCCTCATAGAGAGTAATACAGGCATTATATTTTGAGAAATCGCATCTAGCCAGGCTCATACCAAGGTCATTGGCTACACTCACCATAGAAGAAGGAAGCGACTTACCATTTACAACAATCACCCCTACAGCACCCACAATCTGCGCTGTACGTAAAATCTGATCGCTGGCAAGAGATGTCAGAAGCAGGATATCCTCTTCATCAACCAGCAGAACATCACTCATCAGATCAGAAGCGACAACATACTTGATATCATCACCAACAGCTTCACCTTCCGCAAGAACCTCGGCATTCAATACCTTTGCCGCCTCTAATATTGTCATAAAACTCTCTTTTTTTTCGGAAATATTTAAAAGCCCTATTAGCCATTAATTTATTAGTGCATCATAATATATCAGTGCCCCTGATGTGTAAATGTTAAACTTGATGTGATTTGAGTCTTTACAGGGATATTTCATCTGGAATGAATACAGCAACCTAAAACCACCATGGGGGCTTAATTGCCCAAGAAGGATGTTCGGTGTGCCTGAAAGCTATTCTGTCAGGCACCGAGTTTACCCATCTCAGCTATTTCCAGCTGCAAGTAACTTTATTTGCTGCACTATGGCTGCAAATTGTAACATGCACATATATCCTTTCTCTGAAATTTCTAACAGCGCAACGCCTCTAACGCCATGCCGAATGTCAATTGCCTCGACCAGGATTTGCAGCTGTCCGCTTTTATCCTGCCCTGATCGGAGAGGATTTCGTAAGTTCCAATAGCGAGGTTGCGCAGAGATGCCATTGCATGCGCGGCCTTTTTCTTGAAAATCCGGCATTTATCCTCACCAAAGCTCACATCCCTTCGATAATGTATTCCATTCTCGATAGCCGACCAATGCCCCCGTATAACCTCATTCATCTGGTCATCTGTGGATTCTGAACAGAAGAGACTCGAAACATAATAGCTGATTTCATCGCTCGGTTGTTCCTTCTTCTTGTTCATGGGAATACGTTCACGGCGGACAGCTATGATCTGCCAGCACCCGATTAAACCGATCTCCTCAGGCGTAACAGGCAGCCGGATTATACGACGGCGTTCCATGCGGTGATGCCCGTACTCCCAATCCACCTCGCTGTCTTCGGGAAAACTTTCCCGTTCGAACAATCGTATGGCCCTTTCAAGAATCCCGCTCTGATTACCTTTTAACCCGAATACATAATCCCATCCCTTTTCCTGAGTTGTCACGCGTGCGCTTTCCTGCTGGCAGTGCATGGCATCAGCCGTCACTAATAAATATTCTACGTTTGGCAGACGGCGCAAAAGCACGGGGAAAGCCGGGATCTCATTGCTTTTTTTTTATAGGTTGCTGCGCCAGCGTGACCCTCAAGCGGTGTGTAACTGCCGAAAGTAACTGGAGGGGTTTGGATTTTTCCCGATTGCTTCCGCACAACACCTTTCCATCTATAGCGATGCGTTCGAGGCAGGATATATCCTGCTCCGAGAGCCAGCCCGCGATGATATCGTCAAAAGTCTTCACATCTATTTTGGTGAAAACCCTGAAAAAGGTACTGCTGCTTGGCGCGTGATATTTACCATCTTCCTGCCGTTTACTTCCGAGAGCTTTAAGTTGGCGCTGTGTGAACTTTTTACATGTGTCCTCCATCGCTTTGTAACCGTCCGAGCCCATCATGACCGTTACGGACGCGCAAGCCATCACAAATGACTGACTGTGTTGCATACCGTGTCCTCGGCGCGTCCTTTTTAATTGTCTGAAACGGTCGACAAGATTCCCTAGCGATGGTGCCCGGAGTGAACACGGACCCGCGATATTCTTTTCATGCTGAGCAAGGTCCTTTGGTAATTTGGGCTGGCTCAATATCGAACGAGCGGATTTTCTCAGTTCTCTGAGGTAAAGTTGTTTTGGCGCACCGTGCTTTTCGTAAAAATCCCTGCTTGAACGGGAATATCCTGCCGTTTCACCAACCGCTTCAAATCCGCATGCCTTGTAGCAAATACCCCGGTAACGAGTCTCGTCTACGAAGCTTTCAACAGCGAGAACAGGATGACCCCATTTATCCTGCCAGTCACGGGAAATCCTTCGCAAGCACATCCCGAGAGCACGTGATGCAAGATTCGGTAACTGCTGGCGATCCGGTAAAACAAGGTAGCGGCTGTTGTTTACAATAAGGCCAAGTCGTCTGGCCCGTTGCCGCGCAGACCAACCTATCCATTGCTCCCGAGCTTTTAAATGTAATGCGGCTGCACTGAAAGACGCGATTGCGACCCATTCACCGTCCAATTCGGCCACGTATCGCAATGTCTGACCCGCCATGTGCGCACTGGCGAGATAGTGCTTGGTTTTCAACAACATGTCAAAGCGTGGTTTTTCCGCATCCAGCATTAGACGCACAGTGACACGCTTCAATAACTTGGGTTCATCAGCAAAAGAATATTTTTTCATGTCGTTGTTGTATCATAAGCCGTTCTCATAGTCCAGTCATTTTTCATAGCGACCTTATCCATATTGGACATATGATACCCAGATGAAATTACCCTGTACAAATATAAACACTTTTAACCACGAACAGCCGTCGCCC
>JAGLCZ010000332.1 GCA_023145975.1 Candidatus Hydrogenedentota bacterium
AAACCACCGCAAGTCGCATCACCCGCCCCTGTGGTATCCACCACATCCACTGTATGCGCCTGAATACGGCACGTGTCCGAAGCCGTCTTAATGTACAATCCGTCGCCGCCCAGTTTGATGACGGCAATTTTTATACCATAGTTCATATAAAAATCAGCTATGGTTTCCGGTGTATTGCAGCCTGTATAACCGCAGGCCTCCTCGAAACTGGAGAATATAATATCCAAATGGGGCAGGGAAGGTTCAATAAGCGGCAGCCACACCCCCTTACCGTCATAACAAGTATCCATACTCGTTGTAACGCCCATCGATTTTGCCCGTGCAAACACACGGCCCATGGGCGCACCATCCAAACCCGGCATAATCGCAGGACCACCCCAATGCAATACCCGCGCTTTGCCCACCGCCTCGAAATCAATATCATCCTCACAGGTTTCTGTATTCGTACCGACATGATGCAGAAAGGTACGCTCCCCGCTACCATCTATCAACACCACCGTTGCAGAGGAACAAGTTTCTGTATCCCGTTTCACACTGTCGGTATTCACGCCATTATTTTGCAGTGTGGAAAGCAGGTAATCGCCAAATCCATCGCGCCCGAGACGCCCCACAAAAGCCGCAGTGCCCCCCAGCTGACTGAACACACTTGCTGTAACTCCTGCAAGTCCGCCCAGATGCATTTCCAGCTTTGGAACCAGTCCCAATGTACCCTTCGGCGGAATCTCCTCTACAGGACGCACCATCACATCAGCACATATGACACCTACCGATACCAAATCAAAGATCATGAAAAATCCCTGCTCCTATTACTATCCAATCAATAGAAAAGGAATCTAAGCGCCTGTATGCCACCAACAGGATACCCAAAATAAAAAAAGATACGCGGCATACCTGAGCAGAGAAACAGCCCTTTCTCTTGTCAATCTGAAAACCACAACCGTAGCCGAATTTTAACCTGTCCAGTATAGCAAGAGCAGACCATACGAACCAAAAAACACTTGCTATAAAACTCCTGACAAACTACGCCATCAAAAAAGGGGGTATATGACTGTGCCGGTGGGCAGCTTTGGAAAGAAGTAGGTGGATTTCTGGGGCATGGGCTCCAGTGCTTCCGCGCAATCACGAACTTGTTCTGAACTGGTGGGACGCAACAGGAAAGCAATGGAAGCCGTTCCGTTACTTACCAGAGATACAGCGGTTTGTGCATCCTTCTCATAGATAAGCTGCACATCATCGGGAACACCCAATAACTGATCCAATATACCCCGATGCAGTATAGCCACATCCAGTGCCTGCCACGACGCACCCCGATCGCTATTAAGCAGTGCCTTGCGTTTTTCCTCTTTAAGAGTTAATAACCACGTGCCCTGCTTTTGCGACGCCATAATAAAAACACAGTCGTCTTCTTTTGCCTGCGCCAGGTCCTTTTCAGTCACATCCGATGACAACTCACGACATTCAAAATAGTCACGGATTCTTTCCATGCACTTTTCAAAGTCGATTGTCACCGATTGCGGTACAACCCGATGGGCGGCATAGATTTTTAATCCCGGCTCTTCGAACGCCACAAATCCTGCCATAATATAATCGAAGGGCTGTAACCCGTCCCCTTCTTTTCCATCCTTCCGACATTCATCACG
>JAGLCZ010000333.1 GCA_023145975.1 Candidatus Hydrogenedentota bacterium
TGAACAAGCAGGTATAAGGAAGGGTATTCCTTTGCCCATTGGCAAAAGGTGTCTTTGTCTCCCCGTTCAATAGCGTCAAACAGTTTTTCCTGTGCTTCAAAAAGGGGAGCAACAGGCACATACGGGTTACTGTAAAGAAGCATTACGGCTGCCAGCTTTCGCCCTGTAGGCATAACTACCGTCATGCCGATAGATTCTTCTTCACAAAGAAATACAGCACTGGGCGCGGTGTTTTCGAGTATCCATTGATACATGGGGATATTTTGTTCATGAAACTCGTGGTAGAGTGCGCGATCCGGTGTGATGAAGTCGACACGTGTACTCAGGGGATTTGCCAGGTACAGGATCAGACCTGCCAGAAGTACACCACTCAGTGCGCCAGTGCGCCGCAACGTTTCCTTCCCAGCGTCTCCATACTTCCAGGTAAGCGGACGGTGTAATAGCTGCAGCGTTTGGGCACCCAAGGTGCTTGCACCTACGGCAAATAGTACCGCACGGACAGCACTGAGGTGGATGGCTGCATGGTGTCCCGGGACGAATGCGGTCAGTACAATACCTCGGGACAGCAGTGCCTGCCACACATAATGTTGGCAGGTAAATGCAAGAACAACCAGGAGCCAGTACAGAACAAATCGTGCGCCGGCACTGCGGCGGCATCGTGACAGCAATACAACAGTACCTGCAAGTGCGAGGGCGTTGCGCCAGTTTACGGCTTCCCGGAGTCGGTCGGGAAGTTGTGCCAGTGTGACATAGTCAGCGGCAAAAAGTGACGGAAAAGGATTTTCTACATTGAAGTGATAGTGCCGAAGGATACTCCACGTATAGGGAAGACTGGTAATAAATGCAGCTGCCAGCAGTATAAAAAAATAAAGGGGTAAGCGCCAGAGCTGACGATCTTGTTTTTTTAAGGGAGGTGTATCGCATGGGCATACCTTCCGATTTTTACACCATCGAACAGGGGTTTCCACACACAGCGTTAGCACCAGGACACCGCCGATGATCAGCGCAGGTGCCGTGTGGGTCATAAAGGTGATTCCCAACAGCAGTCCTGCAGCGAGGTGCCCTATAAACGAGCGTTTAGCGGTCGCGTAATAACAGGTAGTTAAGGTCAGGAAGAAAAGACCGAGTGAATAGAGTGGTGCCAGCAGCCAGGGGGAATAACAGGCGTTTACCCAGAAGGAAGTTTGGGGATCCTTGGCGAATAACACCGCGCATACACCCGCAATGGCTGCGGCGCGACCAAAGAGAAGAGCTAACAGTACTGCAATACCCAGGGGTGCCAGCAGGTTGACATACGGACCAATTGCGATACTTGTAAGGTTCAGGGGCAGATCGAGTATGCGGCTTGCTGTTGCAATAAGGGCACCGGTGAGGGGATTGTACCAAAGGGTTTCATCGGATAAAATCGGATCTGCCGGATAGTTGCCGTCGAGCAGGGTTTGTGCCATGCCCATGTCGCGAAGGGTATCCCACTCCGCAGGCCATTGGCATTCATGTGATGCGAGAATGGCGGCTGAAAGTGAAAATCCGCATAATGCACCTACTGTAATGAAAACAAGAATGTTTTCCAACCAATAGATATTTCGGGTGCGTTGCGGGTGCGTTGCGGAGTGTTTCATATCAGATACAGTATCCATGGCTTGCGATTCTATCAGTACCGGCTAGCGGCGGACAACTCTTGATTATAATGTACACTATTAAAAGAAGAGGGTGTCTCAAAATGCATGATATCTACCGTTGCACCGGGTACAACGGTACGATCAGTTCGCAGCGTAGTATATGCTATAATATGGACGTTAATGAATAACAGTATTACAGGTGGCTGTCCCCATTAATTCCCTATCGCTTTGATACATAAAAGTCACACCGATTTTAATCCCCTGATTTTAAGAGATTTTCAACTAGTTTATAAACAGTTGTGCCTGTTATGCGCGGCCAGTCATCGCAAGGTGGATTGTCGCGGCGTTTGGCTCTCTTGATGGCATCACCAATCATTGTCTTTGATATTTTTCCCGGATCGATGCCTTTGTCATATTCTGGGAGATGCAACTTTAATTTTTGGGAGCAACTCTGAGAATTGTTAACCTTTTTCCCATCTTCAAAGTGAAGAAGCAACCAGAATTCGAACTTTGGGTTACTCAATGCAAATCCGTAGTTGCTTTTTGTTTGCGCCCAGTTATGTAATTGCGTCAATTGCTCATCAGTCCATTGATCTTTATCGACGACAAGCCAAGCCTCGTCGGTATTTTTTAAATTTTCCTTTTTTAAATGAGTTTCCATTCGAGCAAGCACCTGCGGGGGAGCACTGTCATGTTTGTTTTTCAGGCAATTGACCTGAATGACCGAATTTTGGTCATTGAAATTTTTAAAATACTGAGGTTCTGTTTTACTGCCTTCAACGGCAAGCACAAAAATTTTTCGGTATCGCCGCTTAGCCGATGGACGACTGAATTTTCTCCGTTTAAAAGGCATCAATTATCCTTCCTTTGATTTATCAGAGTATTGCTCAAAAGAATTCTGGGGATGCCTCCCAGCCGTCCTTGAAGATAACTTTTACGGATGTCCTTATCATAGCGGATGTCTTTATAGTCGCTGAATGGCAGAAGTTTGGAACTTTCTTCACAGTTTCTTTCTGCCACCCACATTTCATCTCGCCTGAATAACCCTTGATCCATCAGAAGAACATCATGGGTTGTTATTAGCAATTGCGCACGGCTTTCCGTGCTGCAATTTGCCAGATAGACCTCTATCAATTGTTTTGTCAGCAAGGAGTGAAGGCTGCGGTCAACTTCATCGATGATATACACCTTTTGTGAACTGGCGGCCGAAATTTCAAGAAATGCCGGTAACAGATCGATTACTCTTTGCGAACCATCTGATTCCTGGCGTATGTCAAACTTGGCTTCAGTCCCATCACTTTTCGAATGAAATGTGACCAACTTTTTGGCGATCAGTTTTCCGTTTTTTCTTGTAATAATAAATCGATCGTTTGGCGACAAACCGGAAAGGCGAATAGTCATGCCTTCCTTGACATCTTCCTGCAGATTGTTTTTGAGGCTTTCCGGGAGAGGGATGTTTTCAAATGAAATTTCTTCTCCACCCAGATGGGATATACCGGTATCAAGCTGCGGCAGCATCTTATTCATGGTGTTATAAAGAGGGTGCCCTTCATCAAGAAAGTTTTCAAATGCTTTAAATTTTGAATCCGGATCGATCAATTCCAGCGTATTTTTGAACCAGTCATATACCGGCCTGAATTTATCGACTTTTTGAGATACCGAGTTGGTCAGAAATAGCTGATTCTCTCTTGTTCCTTTGAAGGCAAAATGCAGAAATTGTTCTTTATCCAATGAATTGTCAAAATTTGGCTTGTCACCTTGCCTGTCATAGAGGACCTTTTCACTGGTGCTGGTAATTTGAACAAGCTTTTCGTGGGTGACGGCCTTTCTGGTTACAGCAAAGCTGAATTCATAGATTATTTCATCAATCAACATCTCCAGTTTGAAGCGTGACGGATTTTCAAGACTTTCATTGTCAAGTTGGTATGGATTAACCGGAATTAAACTGTCTGGTCCTGTCCCTCGAATAACTAATTCTTTAACAAAGCTCAGAGCTTTGAAAAAATTTGTCTTGCCAGATGCATTGCCGCCATAAATGGCTGCTATCGGCAAAATTCTTGTCTGATATTTTGACACCTTGGGAACGCGGTTGCCATGCTGTCTTTCTCGAGTGGCAACCATGGAAAAGGTGACCGGGTCGCGAAAGGACATCCAGTTTTCAATAGAAAATCGTACGATCATTATTTTTTCCTTATGAGAAATAAACTCGTTACGCAATGCATTATACAAGAATATCAATGTTTTATCAAGCGCAACGAGAAAAACCATACAGTTTCATGTCCAGTACACAGGATGGTGGATCTCGCTGCCGCAGTGGGTGTGGCCTATCGCCCCGATCAGGGCGCCTTTCGTTTCCTGCGTACCGATACTATGAACATGATTATCTATCAGGCAGTATCTGATAACGGTACATCTATAACGCTGACACTGGGCATCCAGCAATTCAAGATGAGATCAAATATTAAGCCCTTCGAATTACATGATGTCATCGAGAAAAACTCAATAGGGTTGGTCAATTTAGGCGAAGGGAAACTATCAATAATTGTTTTGTATTATAAATGTAATACGACTTCCCTGGCGAAGCTCATTAAGGAGAAAATCATGAAAAAAACACGAAGGCCAAATAGATCAAAAATGTAATGTTTGGGTAAGGTATCAACTGGTACCACAAGGTAGCCTTCGGTAAGATCATCAAACTGCGATTGACACAATCTTGATATTATATTGACTCAGGTAGGGCATATAAGGGAAAATAGGTTCCTGTAGTGGGCGCGTGTTGCGGTTCAGGCGCGTTTATGGTGTTAAACTATTGACAGAAAAACAAAACACAGTAAATTTTTGGCACTGAACCGTATTCCTCGCAATGGCAGGACAGATATTTTGGATGTAGATAAGCGGGTGATGTAAAGGTATTCTTGCATGCAGAGTTCATATAGTTATTTTGGTGAGCAGTTAGTCGCCAAAGAGATCATTACACAGGGACAGTTGGATGATGCTCTTGAACGTCAGCGCACCACAATGGGCAATCGTAAAGTGGGTGAAATCCTGGTGCGGCTGGGGCATATCAGCAAGACCCATATAATCGAGACCCTTGCAGAGCAACTGGGTATACCGATTATTGATTTAGCCGAGCGTGAAATCCAGCCCCGTATTCGTGCCATGATGGACGGATCTATTGCTACTTTGTATCGCGTTCTTCCTATAGAAGAGCGTGACGGTGTGTTGCTGGTGGCGACCACTGATCCTACGAATATCAATACTCTGGATAATCTAGGGCGCTTGCTGGATCGTCCCGTTGAGCCGGTTCTTGCAACGACAGAACAGATTTCTGAGGCATTGGCTCGTTATTACGGGCATCAAAAAGATACCGTAGAATCTCTTCTTTCTTCCGCCAGCAGTGCCAGCAGTGTCAGTTCCTTGAGCAGCATGTCTAACATTGGTTCGAGCAGCTCGCTGGCATCTATCGGATCCCTTTCCGGTGACAGCGATATCAGTATGGACAGTATTGGTGTAGATGTTGCGGATTTGGAAGGTGTAGCAGATTCTTCCAGTGGGGATACAGAGGGCGGTGACAGCCCTGTAGTGCGCTATGTACAGCAATTGATCAGCGAGGCATATCGTCTGCGCGCCAGTGATATTCATATTGAACCGGGTAAGACTTCTGTTGCGGTGCGTTATCGTATTGACGGGGTAATGCAGCAAATGCCTTTACCGCCCAAACGTGCCCAGGCGGCCATCATTTCACGTATTAAGATCATGTCCGGCATGGACATTTCAGAGCGTCGGATTCCTCAGGATGGACGTATCAAAATGAACGTGGGCGCGAAGGTGATTGATTTGCGCGTCAGTGCTTTGCCGGCTGTTTATGGCGAAAGCGTGGTCATGCGTATTCTGGATAAGAGCGGGTTGCTGCTTGGGCTGGGGCAGTTGGGATTTTGTGCAGAACATCAGCAGCAATGGGAACGTCTTATTCACCATGCCACGGGTGTGGTATTGGTAACAGGGCCTACGGGTTCAGGTAAAACAACGACGCTCTACGGTTCACTTCATACCTTGAATAAAACGGATACGAAGATTATTACCGTAGAGGATCCGGTGGAGTATCAGTTAGCCGGTATCAATCAGGTGCAGATCAACCATGAAATCGGCTGGAATTTTGCGCGGGCACTCCGTGCCATATTCCGCCAGGATCCGGACATTGTGATGGTGGGCGAAATTCGCGATCTCGAGACCGCGGAAATTGCAATCAAGGCGGCCCTTACCGGACATCTGGTATTCTCCACCCTGCATACAAATGATACTGCCAGTTCTTTTACACGTTTGATTGATATTGGTATTAAGCCTTTCCTGGTTGCTTCAGGGGTGCGCGCCATCCTTGCACAACGTTTGGTACGTACCATCTGCAATAATTGCCGTGAGCCTTATGAACCCTCCGAACTTGAAAAAGAACGGCTTGAACTGGATGTTAACTGGGATGAGATTGAACTGGTTCATGGTGCGGGTTGTGATAACTGTAATCAAACGGGGCATCAGGGACGTCTTGGTGCGTATGAGCTGCTGTTAAATAGTGATAAGTTGCGTACGATGATAATGGATGGCGAAAGTGCAACGGCGCTGCGGCGTATTGCACGGCTTGAAGGGATGATCACCATGCGCGAAGACGCATGGCAAAAGACACTTAAAGGAATTACTACTGTCGAAGAAATTAACCGGAGTACACGCGTGGATGAACCGCTTATCCAGCCTTCGAAAACATCGACATCTACGCCGGAGACTGCGGAACCGCAGGCGGTGGCGGCAGGATCTGAAAGGTAAAATTATATATGGCTTATGATATGGTAAGTTTGCTGCGTATGCTTGTGGATCGGGATGGTTCCGATTTGCATATCACCGTGGATGCGCCACCCATTGGACGTGTGCATGGACACTTGACGTATTTTGGTGAGATGGCGTGTACTGCAGAAGACACCGAAGGTTTGATGAAAAGTATTGCATCGGTGGATAATCAGCAGGAATTGCAGGAAGTGGGCGGCGCTGACTTTGGTTTTGCTTTCGAAGATGTGGCGCGGTTTCGTGTATCTATTTTTAAGCAGCGCGGTTATGTGGGGCTTGTGCTGCGTTTGATTCCCCGTAGAATCATGACCTTTGAAGAGATCGGTTTGCCCGATTCCCTGAAAAAAATTATCAACCAGCCGCGGGGACTCATCCTGGTGACAGGGCCGACAGGTTCAGGTAAATCTACCTCGTTGGCTACGATGATAGACTGGCTTAATACAGAGTTTGATCATCATATCATTACCGTTGAAGATCCCATCGAGTATTATCACAACCATAAAAAAGGTCTTATCATGCAGCGTGAGGTCGGGGTGGATGTACCGACTTTCTCCGAGGCATTGCGCCGTGCATTGCGGCAGGATCCGGACGTAATTCTTGTGGGTGAAATGCGCGATTTGGAAACCATTGAAGCCGCTGTGACTGCGGCGGAAACAGGCCATCTCGTGTTTGGAACCCTTCATACTACAGGTGCTGTACGTACCATCGATCGTATGGTGGATGCATTTCCATCCACCCAGCAAGAGCAGATACGCACGCAGCTTTCGGGTAATCTGAAAGCGGTGATTTCACAGGCGCTTGTCCCGAAGAAAAGCGGCTTTGGTCGTGTGGCTGCTTTCGAGGTCATGGTGGCTACTTCTGCCATACAAAATCTTATCCGTGAAAATAAGTCGTATCGTATTACCTCGGCTATTCAAACGGGACATAAATACGGTATGCATCTGCTGGATGAGCATCTCATGGCCCTGTATCGCAAAGGGGTCGTTACCTATGAAAATGCACAATCAAGATCGCAGATGCCTGAGGAGTTTGCTAATCAGGCCAAGGCGTTCGGACTGGAGACAGGTGGTTCCCCGGAGAGGTAGATGAAACGTGCAGCGCACGGAAAACAAGTACTTTATTTTTGAATAACTACAATAGGAAATGCAATGTTGCTGTATAATTGCAGCGTAGCATTTCAGCCGGTCGGGCTGTGAAAGTGTTTGCGTTCGAAATTAAAAATTGAAATGAGACACGCCGGGCATACAATTGGCGATGTGTCATAAACAGGACAAGGAAGAATAGAAAACAGTAATGGCTTCTCCCGTAAAAACAGTACGGCAAATAGGTGAGATCCTGGTTGAACAGGGTACAATTACGCCGTTGCAGCTTGATGAGGCGTTACAACGGCAACGCCTTACAGGTGATTTGCTCGGTCGTATTCTGGTGGCACTGGGACATGCCGAAGAGCATGATATTATCCTTGCGCTGGGTATGCAGCAGGGTATGGAGCCTATCGATATTACGGGGATTAATGTGCAGCAGGATATTATAAAATTGATATCCAGTGATGTGGCACGTTTTTACAGCGTGGTTCCTGTTCGCATAGAGGAAGGCGTACTTCTCGTCGCTATGGCGGACCCGCTTAATATACAAACCCTGGACGATCTGCGGCAGATTACCGGCATGGATGTGCATGGGGCTATCAGCAATCCTGAGGCGGTCAATGAGGCATGGAAAAAGAATTATTCCATGGAGACGGCGTCCGTGGGTAAGATGCTGAACGATCTTACCGAACTGGTGGGTACGGAGGAATTATCTCTCGAAGAGTTGGGGCAGCAGGAAATTCTTGCTAATGCAGATAATCTGGTTGAGTTATCGCAGCAGCCGGAAGTTATCAAAATTGTTAACTTGATTTTTCTGACAGCATTACAGAAACGTGCTTCCGATGTGCATTTTGAGGTTTACGAAGATGATTTTCGTGTGCGCATTCGGGTGGATGGTGTGCTTCATGAGATTGTACAGCCGCCCAAAGCTTCCTGTATTGCATTGGTGTCGCGTATCAAAGTGATATGCAGTATGGATATCGGCGAGCGGCGTATGCCGCAGGATGCGCGTATTGAATTGAAGATTGGCGATAGTTTTATTGATGTGCGTGTAGCCACCCTGCCCACCTTGTATGGCGAATGCGTGGTGATGCGTATACTTGATCGTACTGCTATCAAGATCGAATTGGAACATCTGGGGCTGTCGCCGCAGACCATGAAGAAAACGATCAATGTCATTAACAAGCCGAACGGCATCATTCTGGTGACTGGTCCTACCGGTTGTGGCAAGACCACAACCCTGTATGCCTGCCTTAATGTGTTGAATACTCCGGGCGTAAAAATCATCACCACAGAGGACCCGGTCGAATTACAGATAGAAAGACTGGTACAATGTCAGGTACATGAGTCTGTTGGACTTACTTTTGCTGCGTGTCTGCGTTCGATTTTGCGGCAGGATCCGGACATTGTGATGGTTGGTGAAATACGTGATCTCGAGACGGCGCAGATTGCAGTAGAGGCATCGCTGACAGGTCACTTTGTGTTGAGTACATTGCATACGAACAGTGCTGCGGAAACGATAACACGTTTGTTGGATATGGATGTGGAGCCGTTCCTGATTACCGCGTCGTTGGAAGCGGTGCTGGCGCAGCGTCTTGTGCGTGTGTTATGTCGCAGCTGCAAGGAAAAGTACGTGCCGGAAGAAGAAGAGCTTGAAGAGTTGGGTGTGCCGCCTGCGTGGAGCAGTGACCCGAACTTTGGAATGCATCGGCCGAAGGGATGTGCTGCCTGTGATCATGTCGGTTATTCCGGTCGTATAGGACTTTATGAAATGTTACAGGTAGATGAGACCATTCGCGAAATGATTTTAGAAAGGGCAATGGCCCATGATTTGCGGCGTTATGCACGCAAGAAGCAAGGCATGCTTATCTTGCGCGAAGAAGGATTACTCAAGTGTGCGCAAGGGGTGACCAGCCCCGCTGAAGTGATTGCACGCACAGATCGCTACGACGATTAGGAGACGGGTTTATGCCAAAATTTTCTTATCGCGCTCTGAATAAAGAGGGCAAACAGAGCTTCGGTATTGTACAAGCCGACACACAGGCGCTCGCCATTAATGACGTGCGTTCCCTCGGTTTATTTCCGACCCATGTGCGGGAAGCTACACGTGCCGATGAAAAGAAAGCGTTACGCGCCGGACGCGGAATCAATGAGCTTTACTTTGGAGGGGTTAAGACCAAAGAGCTCTGCGTGATGACCCGTCAGTTGTCGACGCTGATTGATGCGGGGCTGCCGCTGCTGCGTTGTATCAATGTACTTGTTGCACAGTTAAAGCCCAGCAAGTTACGCGATATCTTGCGTGAAGTATCTTCGGATATTCAATCGGGTTCAACTTTCGCCGAAGCATTGACCAAGCATCCCAAGCAATTTGATCGGCTTTTTGTAAATATGGTGCGTGCCGGCGAGGTGGGCGGTATGCTCGAAGTTGTACTGCAGCGTCTTGCTATCTTTATGGAACGTCGTCAGGCGTTGAAACGTCGTGTGCGCGGTGCCCTTATTTACCCCATTGCCGTTATTTTCATTGCATCGGGTATCGTAGCCTTCCTGCTGGTGAAGGTGGTGCCTGTATTCGCCGAAATCTTTACGGAGTTCGGCGGAGATTTGCCGGGACCCACAAAAATACTCATCGCCGGCGGTGATTTTATGCTGTATAAGTGGTGGCTGCTCATTGTGGTTCTTTGCTGGACCGTTATCGGAATTAAACTGGCATTTTTGTCAAAGCAGGTGAAGCGCGTCTTTGATCGTGTTATTCTCAAAATACCGCTCATAGGCGATTTGGTTACGAAGGTGGCAGTGGCACGTTTCGCCCGTACCCTCGGTACCCTTGTCACTTCCGGGGTGCCCATTCTTCAGGCACTTAAAATTACACGTGAAACCATCGGCAACGAGGTGGTGCAAAATGCCGTGGATGCCGTATATAATAGTGTGCAGGACGGGGGATCCATTGCAGTGCCCCTCGATGAAAGTAAGGTGTTTCCTGCCATGGTGGTGAATATGATCGATGTGGGTGAAGAGACAGGTGCCCTCGATTCCATGCTCATGAAAGTGGCGGATATTTACGATGCAGAGGTGGAAGCAGCGGTGGAAGCCATGCTTGCCCTCATGGAGCCTGCAATTATTATTGTACTCGGTGGTATCATCGGGTTTATTGTAGTCGCACTCTATTTGCCCATCTTTACCCTGGGTGATAGTATCTCCGGAACATAAAAAGTTCACAGTTTAGACGTGAAATGCGGTAAACTATAGACATAGGTATTTTTTCAGG
>JAGLCZ010000334.1 GCA_023145975.1 Candidatus Hydrogenedentota bacterium
CAGCATCTTCGGTATCGCCTTGTACCCCGATGACCTGGCGTTCCTATGCAAAAGTGAATCTCTACCTGGATGTGTTGGGGAAACGTCGCGACGGTTATCACACCATAGAGACCCTATTTCAAACGGTTAGTCTTTTCGACGAACTTACTTTTAGTGAGGATGCGCATATTAGTATGACCTGTTCCAGAGAGGATCTGGATACGGGAAGCTCAAACCTGGTTTGTCAGGCGGCACGGCTTCTCAAAGAAAGTACCGGCTATCCCGGAGGGGCACGCATCCACTTAAATAAGCGTATTCCTATTGCCGCGGGACTGGCAGGAGGCAGTGGAAATGCCGCCGCCGTTTTGCTTGCACTGAACGCGTTGTGGGGATTGAAATTACCTTTGCCACGGTTAGTTCCCCTGGCGCGTAAACTTGGAGCAGATGTTCCCTACTGCCTGTACGGCGGCACGGTTATGGCACGGTTGCGAGGCGACTCCCTAACGCAATTACCCCCGATTTCCGGGATATGGTTTGTGCTGGTGCATCCACCGATTGCAGTCAGTGCCGGGCAGGTGTATAGCGACCCGCTGTTGAAGCACAGCAATGAAATTTCCTTTGCAGGTCGTACCCCTGCTTTCCGTAAGGCTATTGCCGCCCTTGCGCTGGGAGACTTAAAAGGAACAGTATTCAATAGGATGGAAGTACCTGTTTTCGAGGAAAATAGAAGTTTGGAAGTTATCAAATCGCAGCTGCTTGAACTTGGATGTGAAGCGGCAGCCATGAGCGGCAGCGGTCCCACAATTTTTGGTATATGTCGATCACAGCAGCAGGCACTACAGGTTGTTAAAGGGTTAAAACAACAAGGTGTTACGGAACCAACATCTATTGTGTCAACGATATCTGTTGGTGTAGAACCCATGCTATAACAGAAGATTTTCAGGATAAAGGGTAATTCAGATTTTGTTTTTCTGTTACAATGCAGGTTATCAGAACGGCAAGTGCAACATGTATGGATAACTCTTTTGGATAATAGTTTCGAAATAGTTCAAAACGATGACAATTGTTTTCAGAACGGTATTTCTGGATTCAATGAAGTGCTATGCGCGTTTGCCGGTGTTTTAGAAGATTATCCAAGACTTCGAGATGCAGTATTTGAGGGCTGTGAGGAATGGCGCCGGTTGCTTTCCCATAAACTGGCACCACAATTATCCGGTGACGGCTGTTTGGTGGTTGCTGTGTCCGGGGGGACAAATACGGGTAAATCCACTGTTTTCAATATGCTCTTGCGGGATCGTAAAAGCGCTGCATGCAGTACTGCTGCGGCAACGTGTGCCCCCGTTCTTGCAAGCAGTGGATTGCGTAGTACTGCTGCGCTGGAAGGGCTTATTCTGCCGGAATTTTCTGCTTTACCTCTGGAGGTTCCCGAAGATGCGACACGTTATGAAATGGAAGAAGATACGTTATGGGTAACGACCTCATCCACGCTGCCCGATTCGCTTGCTTTACTCGATACCCCTGATGTGGACTCCATCGAGAAACGCAATTGGAAAGTTGCCGATCATATTCGTGCTGCCGGCGATGTTATTGTTGCCGTATTAACACCGGAGAAATACAAGGACGCCCGGGTCGTTGATTTTTTCAGGCAGGCGCATGCATCAGGGCG
>JAGLCZ010000335.1 GCA_023145975.1 Candidatus Hydrogenedentota bacterium
ATCGCTTCCATAACCTAACTCCTTTTGTTTTCACCACTGTTCAAACGTCTTGAATCTCCTCGACTACAACACGACTTCCATGCACCTGCACGACATGAACACGCTTCTTTTCCTCTATAAATACACCGTCACTAACGGCATCTACACGCTTATCACCTACCCTAATAGTACCTGATGGACGCAGTGCGGTCAAAACTATACCCTCCGCATTGATCAACGACAGATCCGATTCGGCACTCACATACCCCGATTCGACTGTTTGTGCTTCCTGCTGCTTAATTAAATTACCTGCCCGGGTATGCAGCAGCACCCAAAAACCAAGTGCAATCCCCACACACCCCCCTGCCATCTCGCCAATGATAATAAAAAGAGCATAGTCGGCATAATGATATACGCCCAGTATGGTGCTGATTACGATCAACAGACAACCCAACGTGCCCAACACCAGTCCGGGCAAAAAAAACTCTGCAAAAATAAGCACTAAACCCGTCACAAAAAATAATATAACCCATACGATCATTTGCTTTCCTCCCCACCAAAACATTCAAGATAAGCGATTAGTTGAGAAATTTCCACCCGTATACCCAACAACACCTTGCTTTTATCAGCCGGATCCTTGGGATCATGCTCTTCGCTTTCCTGAAACGTGTCCATCAAACTGTTGTTCTCATCATGAATGGTACGTGCCTGCCCGAGTAACTTATTGTAACGCTGCGCAAAAGGTACGCAAGTATAATAGCCCGCGCCCTGAGAAGAAACAATTTCCATTTCTTTAAGCAGCTGCTGCAGCATATGCAGTAGTATTGCATGTGAATCCATATTCGTTCTGTTCCTTTGTGTAGCGGCATTCAGGGTTTAAAAACTAATTCCTATTCTCACAACGCCCTCATTCTTCAATTTCCCGCACCACATAGCGGTTTCCTTCTGCCTGTATTATCTCAATGGGCTGTCCTTTTTCTATGAACTCACCCCGGGTCATTACGCCATAGGTTTTATTCGCAAAACGTCCTCTGCCTGCCGTGCGTAACATAGTAGTCGCTGTTCCCTGTAACCCAACGGACGCTCTTATGTCCGCTTCCGTCTGAACCACATAGCCTGCTTCGGCAAATTGTGCTTCAGAAAGTATTAACTTACGTGCCAATCGACTTTGCGGAAAAAAACGCCAGGTAAGAAGCATGAGTGCCGAGAACATAAAGCCGGCAACCATGATCGTCACCCCTGCATCGCGCAAGCGCATCAAGTCCCAACTATATTCCGGTACGGTTACACGGGTAAGAGACATATAAATCCCCAGCATGAGACACAAAATACCCGACATTCCTGCAACGCCGAATCCGGGAATCACCAAGACCTCTGCCAGCATCAATGCCACACCAATACAAACCAATAATAAATCAAGCCAATCGGCAACACCAATGATGAGATGTGAACCAAAGAACAAGGTCAAACAAATCGCCCCTATCAATCCAGGAAATCCAAGTCCGGGGGTGCGAACTTCCACGTAAAGTCCTCCAACACCACACAACAGCAGCAAGCCCGATATAAGCGGACTGGTAAGAAATGCAAATATAATTTCCGCCCAGTTTTCGTCTATGTGTACGGTACGAAATGAAGAAAACCCCAGAAAAGACAATGCCTGTTCCGGACTGTCAGCCGTGTATGTAATCAGTCCCACTTCCTCTGCTTCACGCGTTGTCAAAGTCAGTAGTTTCCCTGTCGGACAGATTAGCGATGCACCCTGAGGCAATCCCTCCACCACAATATCACTCCGGCTAAAGGCGCTCTCTTCATCTAACGATTCTCCTGCAGGGGCTTCCACCACGTCGCGCAGTGTTTCTTCCACACCACGCCACATTTCTTTCACCCCCGGCTGTGCGTACTCCATCAACATTGATCCCGACACCCCCACAGACAAATCCCCGTACTGCGGTTGAGTACTTTGAAACTCTGATATCTTTCCCCGTTCCACCTTGTAGACGGTGTACGTGTCATCAGGCGCTTTGTATCCATATAATTCAATAGAAGCATCCACCATCGCCTCACCAATCAAAGGATTATGTCCGTTTTCCTCCCCCAATGCCCGGTATTTTGCCCGTAGAAATGACATGGATTTCTCGTTCATTTCTTTGGAAACTTCAACCCCCGGCGTAACAGGCATGGAAGCACCTATACTGGCACCCGGTGCCATAACAATGTAATCGCAGGCATACGAGATTAATGCACCCGCTGAAATAGCACCGCGTCCTGTAATATAGGCAACTGTCGGTATAGGCGAATCAAGAATGGTCTGGGCAATCTCTATGGCGGAATCCACACGTCCCCCAAAAGTATCCACCACAAACACGATGGCAGCGGCACCAACGGCATCCCGGGTAACTGCGCGTTCCACAACCAC
>JAGLCZ010000336.1 GCA_023145975.1 Candidatus Hydrogenedentota bacterium
CGTATTCCATTCATGCACTTTTTCGATGGATTCCGCACATCACACGAAGTAAATCGTATTGAACAGTTGCTGCCGGAAGATATTCGTGCCATGATTGATGATGAACTTGTTTTTGCACACCGTCAACGCGCCATGTCGCCTGACCATCCCATAATTCGTGGTACCGCGCAGAACCCGGATGTATTCTTTCAGGCACGTGAGGCTTGTAACCCTTTCTACGAAGCGTGTCCGGCTATTGTACAGAAAGCAATGGACAAATTTGCTTCCATTACGGGACGGCAGTATAAACTTTTTGATTATGTAGGCGATCCGGATGCTGAACGGGTTGTTGTGCTTATGGGTAGTGGTGCTGAAGTAGCAGTTGAAACGGTAGAACACCTTGCCGGCAAAGGCGAAAAAGTGGGTGCCGTTATCGTTCATTTGTACCGTCCTTTTTCTGTGGAATCCTTTTTGGGCGCACTGCCTGCCAGTACCAAAAGTATTGCTGTATTGGATCGGACGAAAGAGCCGGGATCGGGCGATCCCATGTTTCTTGATATTTCCAATACAGTTACAGAGGCGGTTATGGATGGCACAGCTCCTTTCAAAGAAATGCCAAAAGTGGTTGCCGGTCGCTACGGCCTCTCTTCCCGTGAATTTACACCTGCAATGCTTAAAGGCGTATTCGATCAACTGAGCGAAGAAAAACCGATGAGACGTTTTACCATCGGTATTAATGATGATGTATCAAACAACAGTATCAAGTACGATGCGTCGTTCTCGACGGAAGATTCTGAAACGATGCGTGCTCTGTTTTATGGATTAGGTGCAGACGGAACAGTGGGTGCGAACAAGAACTCAATCAAAATTATTGGTGAAGACGCAGGTCTTAGCGCACAAGGCTATTTTGTATACGACTCCCGTAAATCCGGCTCCATGACCACATCGCATCTGCGTTTTGGTCCCAAGCCTATCAGGAGTACTTATCTGATCACACGTGCTAATTTTGTTGCGTGCCATCAGTTCTCATTTATGGAAAAATTGAATGTGCTCAAAAGTGCAGAACCGGGTGCTGTCTTTTTGCTGAATAGTACCCACGGACCGGACGAAGTATGGGATAATCTACCTCGTACAGCGCAACGCGAGATCATTGAGAAAAAGCTAAGGTTTTATGTCATCAACGGTTTTCAAGTCGCTAAAGAGGCGGGTATGGGCGGTCGTATTAACACCGTTATGCAAACCTGTTTCTTTTATATCAGTGGCGTGCTTCCTCAGGAAGAAGCCATTGAGTCGATTAAAAAAGCCATTAAAAAGACCTATGGCAAACGTGGCGATGCTATTGTGCAGAAAAACTGGGTCGCAGTAGACATGTCCGTTGAGAATTTGCATGAAGTGAAAGTACCCGGCGAAGTAACAAGTAGTTTTGATCTCCGTCCAGCAGTTTCCCCGGAAGCACCTGAGTTTGTTCGTGAATTCATTGCTGAAATCATTTCTGAAAATGGAGAAAACCTGCCTGTTAGTAAAATGCCTGTAGATGGTACCTTTCCCACAGGAACGACGAAATGGGAAAAACGTAATATTGCCCTTGAGATTCCAAGTTGGGATCCTGATGTTTGTATTCAATGCGGAAAATGCTCCGTCGTGTGTCCTCATGGTGTAATTCGCTCAAAATTAGTAGAGCCTGAAGCGGTTGAAAGTGCTCCCGAAGGATTTAAGTCTGCCAAGGCACGTTGGAAAAAATTTGGAGACAAACGCTTCGTATTGCAGATTGCACCGGAAGATTGTACGGGTTGTACTTTGTGTGTACAGATCTGCCCCGCCAAGAATAAGACAGAAGTAAAATTACGTGCAGTGAATATGGTAGCTCAGGCACCGATTCGTGAGCGCGAGCGGAAATGCTGGGACTATTTCCTGTCTCTACCTGAAGTAGACCGAAGCCAACTAAATCATAATGCTGTCAAGGATGTGCAGTTATTACAGCCATTGTTCGAGTTTAATGGTGCTTGTGCAGGTTGCGGTGAGACACCCTATGTAAAATTACTATCCCAACTGTTTGGCGACCGCCTCTATATTGGAAATGCCACGGGATGTTCCTCCATATACTGTGGTAATCTTCCTACTACGCCTTGGGCTGCGAATGCAGAGGGACGTGGTCCAACGTGGTCCAACTCCTTGTTTGAAGATGCAGCTGAGTTCAGCATGGGTATGTGCGTGACTGTGAATAAACAGACTCAATATGCCCGCGAACTGGTCAAACGCCTCGAAAGCGTTATTGGTTCAGAACTTGTAGAAGCTGTGCTTACAGCAGATCAAAATGACGAGGTCGGTATATTTG
>JAGLCZ010000337.1 GCA_023145975.1 Candidatus Hydrogenedentota bacterium
CTGGTTCTCTCAGGTGATGACCAACGGATCGTGTCTGAAATCCAATTTAAAGATGGTATCGCAGAAACTACGCTGAAAGTCCCCGATGCTCATCTTTGGTCTGATAAAAATCCCTATCTCTATGATTTGACTATTCTCACAGAAACTGATCGTTATTCCCTGAATATCGGTATCCGTACCGTAGAAGTACAGGGTGGGAAGATTTTACTCAATGGCAAATCGGTGGAGCTGAATGGTTTTGGTCGCCATGAAGATTTCTTCGCGAGCGGCAAGGGTCTAAATCTGCCGCTAATGGTTAAGGATTATCAACTGATGCGCTGGACAGGGGCGAATAGTTATCGCACTTCTCATTACCCCTATTCCGAAGAAGAGATGATGCTGGCTGACCGTGAGGGATTTTTAATTATTGACGAAACCCCTGCTGTTAGTTTGCAATTTGATAACGAAGAAAATATGGCAGAACGCTATCGCATGTGTATCCAGCAGATCGACGAGTTGATTGCACGAGACAAAAACCATCCCAGCGTAGTGATGTGGAGCGTAGCCAACGAACCTATGCCCGCTGATATGATGGCTCGTTTCACCGGTGGCAAAGTGGATGAGACCAAAGATCAGGGTAGTAAGGAATTTCTACATGGCATCGTTGCACACGCTCGCCAACTTGACACTACGCGACCAATTACCTTGGTAGGTTTGATGGCTGGTCCCGTTGAGTGGATGGAAACCTGTGATGTGGTTTGTATCAATCGCTACTGGGGTTGGTATATCAAAGGAGCCGAGTTAGATAAAGGCTTTGCAATGCTTGACCAAGAACTCGATGATCTATGGGATGTCCTTGGAAAGCCCATCATTGTGACCGAATTCGGCACAGATACACAGCCGGGCTTGCACGGTCATCCTGCAGTGATGTGGACAGAAGAATATCAGGCAGAATTCATTCGCGGTTATCTTGAAGTTGCAGCTAAAAAAGATTTTGTAGCTGGTATGCAAGTCTGGAACTTTGCCGATTTTGCCGCTGTGCAATCTATTATGCGCGTCGGCGGGATGAATATGAAGGGAGTCTTCACCCGCGCACGTCAACCCAAAATGGCGGCACATGTATTGCGCGATTTTTGGGTAACGAAAGCGGATGCTGCACCGACAACCCTCTCTGCCCCTCAAACAGAAGAAACAGACGTGCCCGAACTTGCTCCCCTTAGCGAAGGCGGAATCCAAGCTCTGCTCGAAGGTGTGGCGAAAGCACTTGATGGCAAAAAACCAGACCTAAGCACCATTTTGAAATTCGATTTCCACGATGAAGGTATTTATCGTTTGCTTATAGAGAATGGGGCTTGCAAAATAGAATCTGGCGATGGCGAAGCTACTGCTACGATGCGACTTAAGTGGAAAAACGCCCAAAAACTTTTCACAGGTAAACTTGATCCAATGGTTGCGATAATGACCGGAAAGATCAAAACCAAAGGCGATGCCCGAGCCTTTATGATCTTGCAAGATGCTATGTAATTTCTAAAAAGGGCAAGCCATTGGTTGGCTTGCCCTTTTCAAACCAATGAACCCCAACCGTTTCTTTTTCCCCGAATCATCCATTCAAAAACAGGCGAGCGATATCTATAATAGCGTTGCCGATTTACCTATTATCTCTCCGCATGGGCATATTGATTCGCGCCTATTTAGCGATGCCCACGCCACTTTTGGTTCGCCCGCAGACCTATTTATCATTCCCGACCATTACGTTACACGGATGCTATATTCACAAGGAATACCTTATGAAACCCTGCTGAATGGCGACCATCGAGAAATTTGGCGCGTATTTTGCAGTAATTTTCATCTTTTTCTCGGCACACCTTCTGGGATTTGGCTCACACATGAACTAAGCGAAGTCTTTGAAATCGAAGAAAAACCATCTTCAGAGAACGCCGACAAACTCTACGATACTATCAGCGGAAAACTGGATTCGCCAGCATTTTCCCCACGAGCTTTATTCGAGCGTTTCAATATTGAAGTTCTAAGCACTACAGACACCGCTACCGACACACTTGAACATCACCAATCCATTCAAAAATCAGGCTGGGGCAAACGCATTATCCCCACTTTTCGCCCGGATTCTGTCATTAATCTGGATGACCGCAACTGGCTTGCCAATCTCAACCTTCTTAGCGAAGTGAGCGGGATAGATATATCCGATTACGCGTCTTTTATCCAAGCATTGGAAGAACGCCGCAAATTTTTCAAATCGATGGGAGCGACATCTACGGATCACGCGTCTCTCACACCTGCTACCGTTAAATTGACATCTACCGAAGTCAATGCTCTTTTCCAACGTGCATTAAAAGGAGATTTTTCTGCGGAAGATACCCGTCTCTTTACCGCCCACATGCTAATTGAGATGGCTCACATGAGTACAGAAGATGGCTTGGTTATGCAACTCCATACCGGCAGTTTCCGCAACCACAACAGCGATATATTCTCCAACTACGGCGCAGACAAAGGATTTGATATTCCTATTCAAGTGGAATTCACCCGAAATCTGCGCCCCTTACTAGAAGAATTTGGTGCGCACCCAAATCTCACACTGATTCTCTTCACCCTTGATGAAAGCACCTACGCGCGTGAACTGGCACCACTTGCAGGCGCGTATCCGGCAATCAAACTTGGACCACCGTGGTGGTTTAACGATAGCCTAAACGGTATGGCTCGCTACTTTGATCAAATTACAGAAACTGCGGGCATCTACAATACAGTCGGATTCAACGATGACACACGC
>JAGLCZ010000338.1 GCA_023145975.1 Candidatus Hydrogenedentota bacterium
TCACCTTCACCTTCAACGGGTTCACCTTCAATACAATCGTCCTGCACGGTAACCGTCCTGGTAACCTCAACAGCAACGTTCCCAAAGGAATCGGTGATATTGTAGGTAATCTCATAAGTACCCGGAACTGAAGTATTAACACTATCGGCAACTACGATACTTGTACTTAAGTCGCCTTCGCACGTATCGGCTGCCGTAGCTCCTGCATCCGTATAAACCGTGCCGCACGATACCGTCTCGGCATCCGAACCCAAGAGTGCAATCAGAGGCACCGAAGCATCTATAACCCGCACCAGACGCGCAAAGTCAACGATGAGTTCACCATCTCCGTCAAGGAAATTGGCGTCACCCGCACCATCAAATAGCGGTGGGATTCCGTCTACATCCAAAACGGGGTACATATAACCAGCCGTATCGACGACCTCATAAATAAGCAGGTAGTCTGCAGGAACAGCACTAAATGCGTCATAAGCCAGGTTAACAGGGATTACATCATCCCCATCAAGTAACCAGGCATAGGCCATTACGCCTGCCTCACCTGCCTCAAGCATATTTTGAACTGTACCAAAATTACCGTCACAGGCATCAGCAGCTGCAAAATCGGCGGGCTCTACAAATCGAGTACCACACTCAACAAGAACAAATCCGTCATCATCAAGCACCTCTTCAGAAAACGCGCCAAGCTGCAAAGTCGGCGGTGTTGTATCTACGACTTCAACATAAGCTGTTGTCTCAGTTACATTACCGAAGGAATCGACTGCCGTGTAAACCACCGAGGAGTTCCCCGGCACATCCGTACGAATAACCTCAATGGGGAATCCGCCTTCATCAAAATACGCCAATGTAATCTCAAGCTCAGGCGAATTTCCAGTACACAGACTGTGTATATCTGGCGTCGGCAATACAAAAGTATCACCACATTCAACGGTGATATGAATCTCGTCATCACCATCGGGAAGAAGCGGCGTACCCGATTCATCAAACAAATCGATACCATAATCTTCCACCAAAACGATATGGCGTTCCGCATTCGCATTGTTGTTCAAGGAATCTTTTGCACTATAAGTCAACAGCCAGTTGCTATTGATACCATATTCATTATCAACAGCAAATTGCTTGAGCGCATCGGCAAGAATCCCGTCACCCCAAACAACAGCCATAGAAGTCAACATATCGGCATCTTCACAGGCATCCACAACGTGGAAACCCGTGTTCGGCATAATCGCCCACCAACCTTCGAAATAACTTTCTATTTCTGCCTCATTCATATCGGCAAACATACACAATGGCAACTGCGTAACAGCACCTTCCGATAACACAGGCTGTCCTGCTTCATCCAGAAGCACGATCTCAGGAAGAGTATCCCGTACAACAACCGTACGCTTCCACACCTGTCCCCAGCGATCTGCCCACCAGAGGTCAATTCCGGGCCTTGTATAGACCCGTCTGTACTCACCAGGAGTATTGATATCAATCACACCGGAACGTTCAATAAGGTGTGATACATCACCTAGGCAAGAGGTGTAATAGCGATCCTGCTGTTCAAGTTCATGCAGGGTATCGAAAATACTCTCATCACCACAATCTATTTCAATATACTCCTCGCCAGCGGTTACCCAATTCCAGGTATAAGCCGGAAGCACATGACGTGTAAGATACCCCTGTTTTCCAGAGGAATCCTTAATGAAATAATAGATGCGGTATCCAGACAGATCAAACTCATCGTAGTACCAACGTGCATTCAGCAGATCAAGCTGGGCGGCATTCAATTCGCCATAATTACCACCCCAGATAAACACTTCATTTTCACCGTTATCATTTTGCTCGTCATACTCAGGTTCCTCTTCACCTTCCACAGGTTCAGGCTCCCCTTCGCCCTCAGCTTCCTCTTCACCTTCCTGATCAGGCTTATCCTGCTGTACACGCACCACCACGACCACGGTATCGGATGCTTCTAATACACCCTCGCAAAGGTCCGCCACATCCAAACCCGGATCATAATATGGAATATCACAAGACCACAGCATCGCCGTACCATCATCCCACACAGGGGAATTATAGGCACCAAATCTGGTGGGCATTTCATCCAACCATGCCGGTGGATCCACACTATTTTTCAGTTCCCACAGCCATTTAGGATCTTTCAGATCAGGATCTATAAACTCCTCATGGCTTACCTCTATCTCTGTGGAACCGGAACGATTTCCTTCCAATGCTACCAGTGCAAATGCTGGACGTGTTCGATCCAAAATTCTTACATGGCGAACGGCTTCCGCAGTAGCTCCCTGAGAATTCGTAACGGTATACGTTACCTCATATTCACCACCAAGATTATCAGAATCCACCTGATAAGCACCAGCAACGACGATGGAACCCGTCAAATCGCCATCTACAACATCGTAAGCAACAGCGCGGGCATCATCGTAGGCTACACCACACTCCCAATACGTAACTCCCTCAGCATAAGAAAATCCATCTGCATCAGGAACATAATTCAACTCATCAACCTGATTCATAACAATAACAGGTCTGCTCGTATCCAATACCTGCAGCCATGTATTGCAGGACACTTCATTGCCGGTCTGATCGGCAACAGTAATTACCATGGGATAATACATAGGCACATCAGGCGGTGTTAAGACCGTACCCGCAGCCGGCACTTGAGAAATAGTCAAATTACTGTTATCACAGGCATCCAGCACAACCAATGGCGCTAATATGTCAGGCACAATCACATTACCATCTTCTTCAAGAATTACGGTCAATGTCGGAGAACACTTGGTAATTTCCGGCGGGGTAGTATCGACCACTGTTACAGTACGGTTTGCCACACCAGTATTCGGAATTGAATCACTTGCTGTGTAGGTAACAACATAGACGCCGACTACGCCGGTATCTACTTCGTCTCCACCCACCACAATACTGGCGGTTACATCACCTTCACATATATCAGCTGCCGCAGCACCTTCATCTACATACGTATCGGCACATTCAACCGTTACATCAGCAGAACCAATAAGGGTAACATCAGGACCGGCAGTGTCAACCACATTTACCGTACGGGTAACTTCTACTGCCGCATTCCCTTCCGGATCATCCACATTATAGGTAACAGTGTACTCGGCAACATGACCAACATTCACAGTATCACCACCAACAACAATATTGTTCGTCAAATCGCCAGCACATAGATCCAAAGCCGTAGCGCCAGCATCCGTATAGGCTGCTCCACACTCCACGGTTACAGGATTGTCACCCAGCAAGGTAATAACGGGAATGGTGGTATCAACCACATCTACGGTACGTATAACCTCAACCGCAGCATTACCTTCCGGATCGTCCACATTGTACGTTGCTAAATATGTCCCGACAACAGCTGTATCCACAGCACTTGAATCAATGACAATCGCCATGGAAATATCGCCGAAACAGGAGTCCAATGCCGTTGCATTGGGTTCAATATATACATCTGCGCATTCAACAGTCATCGGATTATCACCAAGAAGGCTAATCACGGGAACTGTGGTATCAACTACGTTTACGGTACGCGTAACTTCTACCGCTGCATTACCTTCAGCATCGGTCACATTGTACGTTGCTAAATATGTCCCGACTACCCCCATGTCAACAGCACTTGAATCAATCACAATTGCCACGGAAATATCACCAAAACAAGCATCCAGGGCGGTTGCACCGGATTCAACATACATATCTGCACACTCTACAGTTACCGGATTATCACCAAGAAGGGTAATCACGGGAACTGTGGTATCAACTACATTCACAGTGCGTGTAACTTCTACCGCTCCATTCCCTTCCGGATCGTCCACGTTGTAGGTAATGACATAGTCACCAACGGTACCGACATCAACGGCGTCACCTGCAACAACAATACCAGCAGTCAAATCACCGGCACAAGCATCCAGTGCAGTTGCTCCTGCATCAGTATAGGTTGTGGCACACTCTACCGTTACCGGATCATCTCCAGTAAGGGTAATAACAGGAACCGTAGTATCAACTACATTAATTTCAATGTCATATTTCTTAATTGGGTCAGTATCAAGGGTAGTCACCACAAAACATTCTGCATAGAACACTGCGGGCGCAGCAGTAACCACTTCTGACGGAGATACGAGATTTCCTTCACCGTCACGAATCTCTATTGCCAGGTCATAGGGGAGATCAACATCTACACAAATATCCCAGACCCTGTTGATGGTCGGCAGATTAAAGGATACACCGCATTCAACCTCTACAACAGAACTAACCGCATCTTGAGAAAGAATATTCATGGTTGCATCATAGGCAAGGAGCAACCCAATATCCGGTGCAAGCAATACCTGCCTATCTTTCCAGACCTCAAGAGAATGAGGTGTAGTAAGGTTATAAACGAGGGTGTACACCCCAAGTAATGCCTCATCACCTGTCTGCTCATAGCCCACCATAGCATCCTGCAGTTCACTAAGTCCGTACACCTGCACTGCAGACGTAAGCTGCTCTTCATCTTCGCACGGATGCGTCACATAATAACCTTCAAAAATACCGTCTGAAAGATCATAATCCGGCTGCCCCGCCCACCAATTAGCTGCCCAATTATACGCCTGCTCTTCAAGGGTTCCTCCCGGCGATGCCAGGAAATCACACCACGGCAACACCAGAACAGGATCTTCTTCTGCCAATTCAGTGCCGTCCTCATTTAAGAGATGTATTTCAGGCAAGGTTTCCTCAACAGTAATTATGCGCCGGGCAGGATCCTGATAAGCAATGGGATACCCATCAATCCAATACTCGCGATAGTAGGTGCCGGGGATAAAATTATTATTTGCATCAGTAATGATATTGCCTGCGGATACGATGGAATGAGATACATCGCCCATACAGGGATCGTAGGCACGATCTTTCAATTCCACCTGCCACAATTCGTCAAAAAAAGCATCAACATCAGAATCACAGGTAAGTGTAATCGTCTGCGGATCAGCCATCTCAATAATACCATCATAGTAGGGCAAAATATTACGTGACATCCTCGCAATATTCCCCGATGAATCCGGAACGAAATAGTACAAACGATATCCATAGAAAGGATTGGGATCGTCGTCATCACTTTGCTCCAACAGGGGGAAGTTCCCCTGCAAATACGTTAAAAACTCGGCTGTAATGAATACTTCATCGCCATCGTCATAGTCGTCCCCACTTTCATGTACACGCACCAGCACGGCAAGGGTATTATCGAGGATATCATCATAGGAAAACGAACCATCACATCTGTCATCTACTGTAAGTCCAGGCTCTTCATAAGGTACAAACCAGCAATCCCAGGGCATGGCAACAGCGTCATTCCAGTCTTCATGAACGAAATTATAGGGTGCTGAAAATTCACCTGCCCACTGTGGCAACCCTGAGGTAAGGATCCGTGCCCTGTCCACCCAATCAAACTCTTCTTCTGCATATTCATCAAGAAGCAAGGGGTGAGCCCCTGAAATCCCGCTGAGAGAATGCAAAGAAATCATTGGAGCTGTTTCATCTTTGATAACAATATATCGCCCTACTGTTACAGCACGTCCATCCACATCAACGGAATACCCTATGATATATTCATTACCAAGAGTGGAATCTATCTGATCCACCAAGGTCATTCCAGGAAACTCAAAAATTTCTACTGTCATCTGGGACGTTACATCCTGCCCGCCTACAGGATCATAAGCGGTTGCACCCCAATCCTCAAAAGGAACATTACACTCCCAGGCACCACCCCAAACTTGACCATACTCCCAGGTATCACACGCCGGTCCAGCAGGCAGCAAATTCGTACATGTAGCCATATAATGCAGCAACTGAGAACCTACTCCATTGAGCGTAATTACGGGGAAAGCATCTGGCGATGTATCTGACTCTATAACTGTCAGACACGCCTGGCAAGACACAGGGTTACCCGAAGTATCCTCAACTGTAATATCAAAGCAATGCTGAGCAGGAAGATTATCAGCATTCAGTATTATTGTAGTCCCGGGAGAACAGGACTGGGTAACGGTTAAAGCAGCGACATCATCACAGGAATCCGATATAAATAACATACGGGATTCAAAGTCTGGAATATCAAAAGTTACTATACCCGCAAGCGAATCTACTTCGATCGTTCTTGAAAAAGCACACTGACTAATCACTGGAGGTGTGGTGTCAAGGATATTAACTGTGAATGGCTCTTGAGTACTGTTTTCAGCGACATCAACCGCTTCGTATACTACGGTATATACACCTTTATCCGGGTTTGCAAGAACCAGCCCACCCAAGTCTACCACCGTTGAGACCACATCACCATCACAATCATCTACTGCGGTTGCTGCAGGTAATATATACGTTTCATGGCACTCCCCTGTCAGTAAGAGGGGATCAGTAATTGTAATCACCGGACCGGTAATATCCGGGGCGACGCATTGCGCACCGGCAAAAGACGCTGACAACAACACACCTACAAACAACACACCACAAGTTATACTACTCAGATTACGTATCATGAGCCCATCCTTCTAAATTCGTTGAGCAACAGTTATAAAGAAGATTCACCTTGCAATAGCAACCCATACAAAACACCGACACTGCCAGCTTTTATATTTATGTGTCAGCCGCAATTCACAAGGTAAACACTTCCTATTCAAGAACACAGTAATACCTTTGTCATCTTATAACCATTATATATGCTTTTCGCGTGTTTGTCAACAAAAATCCCAAATCTACTGCCTGATATTCCATATTTTCCCTTCTTCTGATATCCGCACCGCCTTGGAGCAGCAGCGAAGAAACGTAAGCAATGGATAAATTATCATGGTTCCCGTGCTAGTTACACACCAGTTCAGGCAACAGTCATTGCCAACCGTATTGGCAGTTCTCTCCTCCATCCCACAGGCGACCATTACGCACAAAGCTTATAATTCCAGCATCTCTGTCCACAATAATCACAAGGTGTATTTTAAGAGAGGCTGCCCCCGGGCATGTACAACAAAGCGCTTCACAGATATTCTAGGTATCATTTGGGATAAGTGTACGCAACTGCTATCCCCTTTTCTGCTTCATTTCTCGTATCAATCAGTCAACCTATCTGCACTACACTGAAAATTATGCTGTTCAAAATAATGTTTTCACCGGATTCACTGCTGCATAGTATCTCAAAGTAAAATAACATACACCATAATTGGTAATATCATTGTCAAATAGTCTATCATCCACACCCGAAACAAGCAATGTTGCCATCCGGCAGTATTTTCAAGTTCCCCTATACGAGTCATCAAGGAGAAAAGTTCATGACCAAAGAAAAAAATAAACTTAAAGTTGGATTAATAGGAGCCGGCGCTATTGCCCGGGATCAGCACCTGCCCTACTGGCGTCAATTGGAAGCGGAAGGGCGTGTTGAAATATCGGCTATCTGCGACCCAATCAAAGAACGTCGTGAAGCAGAAGCGGAAAAATGCGTTCAAGCAAAAACATTCGCCAACTACAAGAAAATGCTTACAGCCATTGATTTCGATATTATTGATGTCTGTACGCAAAACCGTTTCCACGCCCCTGCCGCTATTGCCGCCCTCAATGCAGATGCACATGTACTCGTGGAAAAACCAATGGCAATGAACAGCAAAGAATGCAAGGCCATGATTGCCGCTGCAAAAGGAAAGAATCGCAAATTAATGGTAGCGCAACATATGCGTTTTGAGGCACGGGCAGAAAAGTTGAAGGAAGTAATAACAGGCGGAGCATTGGGACAGATCTACACCGCTGAAACAAAATGGCTGCGCCGTCGCGGCATACCGGGCTGGGGAAAATTCCATATTAAAAAAGAATCGCTCGGCGGACCGCTTATCGATATTGGCGTACACATGATGGATTTATGTGTATGGCTCATGGGCTCCCCTAAACCTATCGCTGCTTCTGGAAAAGTTTACCGTATGTTCGGCGACCGTCCCGATTTATTCAATGGCGAATGGGGTGTCCCTTATCCAGCCAAAGAGTTTACGGTTGAAGACTACGCAACTGCATTCATACGCTTTGAAAATAACATCACCTTGCAGATGTCCGTTTCCTGGGCAGCAAATATACATGATGAAATCGAAAACATGTCTATCCTTGGCGATAAGGGCGGCATTGGCATCAACCCGCTGGGACTCTTCGGTGCCGATCATTCGTCTCTCACCAACAGTACCTGGGATTGCTTATCGGGTGAAGATGGACATCGACGTGAAGTACGACACTTCTGCGAATGCGTAGAAAAAGATTTACCTGTGATGGTGAAGCCGGAAGAATCGTTACGCATCCAGAAAATTATAGATGCTATTTACGAATCCTCCGCCAGGAACAAAGAGATTGTGATCAAATAAACGCTTATTACTGCGCCTGTGCTGCAATGCCCTAATGGATATCACACAGGCGCAGTACAAATTTTCAGCAGGCATTTGTTTACCCAATAAAGATCCCTGCTATTGCGGTCTATCCGTCCCGGCGATAGTTGCAAGTTCAGATTCAAAAAGACGGCGCACATCCAAAGAATCTTTACTCAAACCGATAACGTGTACCCCATAGTCATCGGCTTCACCCAGTGATGTCGTTAGATACACAGGCGTCGTTCTGTTCAGGAAATCACTCATCCAAAAATGGGCATGCCCGATAAATACCGCCTGAATTTTGCTTCGGTGTTCTTTTATCAAGTCAAAAAACACAGGTTCTCTGGAAGGCGTCACAATATCGGGAACCCAAAAGAGCCAACGAAAATGATCGGTCAACACAGGATGATGCATCACAAGGATAACGCGGGAAGAGTTAAGCAGCGTTTCTTCAAGCCAAACTATTTGTTCATCGTCAAAAAATCGTGCATCATTATGTCCACGATAGGTATTGAGCAGGATAAAAGTATATCCGTAAATATCGAAAGACTGGTAAGGCGGGGTATCAGCAATATCCAGCCACATAGCCTCCATTTCCTGCCGGCATCCCTCGGGTAAAGGCTCGTCGGAACTCATACTTGCATCTTTCCGATAATCATGGTTTCCAAGAGCAACGGCAAAAGTTTCACCTGCAAAATTTTCCCCGACCTCCATCACTTCTGCGATATAATTTCGGGTGGGATCCGTCGCACGCGCAACAGCATCACCAGAGACAATAAATGCCTCGGCAAACAAGTTATTTGCGGCATGAATTGCCATAGAAAACCGTATTGTCTTATCCGGTGTA
>JAGLCZ010000339.1 GCA_023145975.1 Candidatus Hydrogenedentota bacterium
GAGAATGCTATACACCCCCTAAAATCCCATATTATTACGTTTGTCTTACTGAGCACTTTTCTTCTCCCTGCTGCCCGGGCCGATACGTCGGTTACTGATGTGGAGAACGCGTTGCGCCATGCTCTTACAGCAATGGCAGCACGCCAGACTAATGGGGGTTGGGGATGTGCCTACACCCTTGACAACTCCATCATGTGGGGTGAGTACCGTCCCATTCCCCCCACCTGGATTACAGTACAACCGCCTGCCACCCCTAGAGTAGCCAAAATTTTCTTACGGGCAGCAAAAGTACTCAACGAAGCAGCCTATGCAAAATGCGCTGAAAAGGCACGGGACGCATTGCTGGAAATTCAAAGTAACGCGGGCGGTTTCCCTTGCGAGGATAATCCTGAAGCACCGGAGAAGAAACATGCCAGTTTTGATGATGATGTTACTACGGCAGCACTCGATTTTCTTATCACATGGTGGCAATACACGAAAAAAGAAAGTGATTTGACAGAAGTCATAAAAGTCGGCGACTTCATCCTGACATCCCAGTATGCAGACAGTGGCGGTTGGCCGCAGCGATACCCGTTGGAGGGTACAGGATATGGAAAACACATCACATTTAATGATGGTAACTTTTCTAATATACTCAGTGCACTGCTGCGCTTGCATCACCTTACCGGCGATATCCGCTATCGTGATGCAGCATTACGTGGCGGCGATTGTATTATCCAGCTGCAAGGGGGAGCTGGCGAAGAAATCTGGGCGCAACAATATGACCCCAAAACTCTTAAGCCTGCGTGGGCGCGTAAATTCGAACCTCCGGGGTATGCTTCTTCCGAGTCTATTGGTGTGTGCAATTCACTTATTGAACTTTTTCTTGCCACAGGTGAAAAGCGATTTTTGGCACCTTTACCCAAAGCGTTTACCTGGTACGATACACACAAGTTGCCCAATGGTGGATGGGCACGGCTCTATGAACCCGAAACACAAAGACCAATCTATGGACGCCGTGACAAAGCCGTAATTGTCTACAATAGAAAAGAAGCCTGCACAGGCTATGCCTGGCAGGGTATATGGTACCCGCACGCTGCCAAACGTGCCTACGAACGTATAGAGGAAGTGGGAAGAGAAGCGTATTTAAAAGAACAAAATAAAATAATAATGCAGAATGATATGAAAAAACTAAAAAAGCAAGCACTTCGCCTTTGTACTACGATGAGCAAAGACGGGTATTGGCTGCGTTTACCGAATGCCAAGGAATGTAAAGAATACAAACTTCATAACGTGGATAAAGATATTCCCATCATCCATACAGGCACGTTTAATCATAATGCAGGTATTCTGCTCAATTACCTGGAAGCAGTAAAGGCGGGAACCTGACCGTACCCTGTTGACTTTATTTCGGAATACCTATAGAGTATCCTTAGAACGTTTAATGGCCGTTTGAAAAAAGGAGATTATCATGAACAAAATTCTTTTTGGGGTACTCACGATAAGTTGTATTATTGCAAGCGTTGCGCTGGCAGTACCACCGTCCAGCGATGGGCGTATACAGCCTTCACCTGCTCATCCCCGCTACTGGGAATTCCACGGGAAACCCGTTATGCTGCTGGGTGCTTCCGTTGAGGACAACCTGTTCCAAATTCCCGATATCGAGACCCATCTTGATCTGCTGCAATCGGCAGATGGAAACTATGTGCGCAATACCATGAGTTGGAGCGATGAAGGAAATGTGATCCCATACCGCAAGCTCGATAACGGACTTTTTGATCTTGAACAGTGGAACGAAGAATTCTGGACACGTTTTGAAACACTTCTACGTGAAACAGCTGAACGGGACATCATCGTCCAAATTGAGGTTTGGGCCACTTTCACCTATTACCGTGATCTATGGGCGACGAAAAACCCTTTTAACCCACAGCTCAACATTAACTACACGGCTGCTGAATCAGGCTTATCAGAAAGTGCGGATTGTCATCCCGGTCAAACTTGCAATCCCTTCTTTCGCAGTCCTCCCACAGCTGAAGATCTTCCGCTGGTACGAAAATACCAGGAACGGTTTGTACGCAAAATCCTTGCTCACACATTCCAGTACAGCCATGTACTTTATTGCATGGACAACGAAACTTCCGTTACGCCAGCATGGGGCGCTTATTGGGCGCAATTCATTTTAGATGCTGCAGAAGAAGCAGGGGTTCAGGTAGAGACCACCGAAATGTGGGACGCATGGGACCTTGCCCACGCACAACATGCCAACACGTGGAAACATCCCGAACTTTACAGCTTTATCGAGGTTTCCCAAAATAACCATCAAACCGGTGATGCCCATTATAATAATGCGCTGGCGCACCGTCAGCGTACTTCCATACCACCACGTCCCTTGAATAATGTCAAGATTTATGGGGCGAAAAAGAAACGCTTCGGCAGCGACTGCGATGCTGTGGAACGCTTCTGGCGTAATCTCTTTGGCGGTCATGCCTCAGTACGCTTCCATCGCCCGGCAGGCGGCTGTGGTCTTGGACTTAATGAAAGTGCTCAGGAAAACATCAAAAGTGCCCGGATGTTTGTTGATACCTTTGACATCTTTGCCGCTGAACCTGCTCCCAAACGTCTTGAGAATAGAAGTGAAAACGGTTCCTTTTGTCTTGCTGCGGGCGAAAAGGAATTTGCCGTATACTTTCCCCATGCAGGCGCTGTAACCTTAGTTCTTGGTCAATCTACTCAATCTGTTACGCTGCAATGGCT
>JAGLCZ010000034.1 GCA_023145975.1 Candidatus Hydrogenedentota bacterium
AGGATTTCTGAGTTGTGGATAATGCCTTCGTCAGGCAACGGTTTCCTTTGGATCCGCACCGTATTGGTTCGCTCCGGGCGTGCCGCTCTGAACCATAAAAATAATGAGCACAATGGCGCCAATAAGCGGCACGAATGTGATAAGGTGCCACCAGCCGCTGCGACCGGTATCGTGAAGCCGCCGTATCCCTACTGCAATACTGGGAATCACTACAGCCAGAGTATAGAGAATTCCGAGCACATCGGGACTACCCACGAGCCCTTCTACAATCGCAAGCACAACAACAATGATCAGGTGGAATAGAGCAAACATCCAATATTCCTTCCTCCTGGCTCGCCCGCTGAACACTGCATATTTCTTTAATACTTCCAAGTACCAATTCATGTGATTTCCTTTTCTGTTATTCTACGTTGTTTATCCAAATGACAACGGACATTCCGTCGCCTAACATTTTCTTCTCGTTTCCACGCTATGCGTGGGGACGTATAGCGTACATGTGGGCGGACACGCAGGTCCGCCCCTACGGTTGTTTCTTTCTCGCTCCCGATGGGTGGGAACGAGAGGGGTTTATTTTTGGTAGGGGCGAACCGGTGTGTTCGCCCGGAGCGTCTGGGCAGGTTAGAGCACTGCCATGACGGTATTGCTGGCAGGACCGTCGCCTGCTTTGTTGACGGCGCGGACACGGTATTCCCATTCCTTGCCGCGTTCCTGGTTATCGAGTCTCTGCTCGGTTACCATGGCGAGACCCACGGTGCCCCAGAGTCCTTCGGGACGTTCGCGCCGTTCCACCTGGTAGGCGGCTACGGCGTCGCCGGTGAGAGGCGCTTTCCATTCCAGCCTGATCCAGCCTTCGCCTTCTTTGGGCGCAATAAGGGTGAGCGCCTGTCCGGGAGGCTGCAACGCGCCGCTTTCGTGACGTCCGCCCCAGCCGATGAGATTCAGTTTGCCGTCGTCATAATGCACGGTGACCTCTGCATAACGGAGATTATCCTTCATGCTCTGTTCCAGCACTTCCAACTTGTCGTTTTTAGCGGCCCTGTCGATCTTCTCCTGTGCCTCCGACTCCGTGAGCGTGTTTTTCGCCGAGAGGTAACCGGCTATGTTGGCACTCAGTGTTGCCGGTGGGGATGGCGGATCGGGATAAGTTGCCACATTGTTCGCAAATCCATTGGTCATCTCCTGTGCGAGACTCAGTACCTCTGTTTCAGTCGTTGGAAACTGCATAACACTATCTCCTTGTTTTTCTTCGGCTTACGCCGCGTTACCTATTGCAACACCTGCCTTTCAGGCACCTTTTTCCGCCAGAAAAGCCCTTAAAATACCCTTATATGAACGTTAGAATG
>JAGLCZ010000340.1 GCA_023145975.1 Candidatus Hydrogenedentota bacterium
TTCCGTCTTCGGCAAAAACCTGCAGCGTTCCCGTCGGCACTACGCCTTCCGGAATACTGATCAGTTGTCGGTCGGGACCGGTTGCACCCATGGGTTCACAACGGGTACCGTCTTCCGATGTAAAGACCACTTTTTTCTGCAGCCAGCGTGCAAAGATACGATTGCGGTTCAATTCCGGTACCGCACCTGCGCCATAAAGTACGCCCAGAAGACGATTTTCCTCAACAACCCAACCCAGCGCTACAATATAACGATCTTCCGATCCGGCATGGGTCAATAACGGCATTTCCGCTTCGAAGCTATCGCCATCAGAAGATAGGGCGTACCACAAACCTTCCCGGTTCATGTGCAGCCCCATAAGCCAGCACTGTTCTTTTCCCACATCGAAACGTTTTACGTCATTTACTACCAGACCGCATTCAAGGGCTACACCTGTGTAGGTAAAATTCTTTCCGTCGCTGCCGGAAGCACGATAAACCTTGCCGAATTGCTTGAAGTTGTTGAAGTATAGGCGTAATGTGTCGCCGTCCCTAAAAATGACATTCATACCGTTAATATCCGCATCTGCATAATCCGGATATCCTTCAATAGAAATGATATCCTTGTAATCTGCGGGATAAGGCGCTTTCTGCCCATTCCAGGTCACACCGTCAGGACTCGAAAAATAGGCAGGCTTGTTCCTGTCCTGTTTGTCCGGATACACGGTGCATACCATTTCAAAACCGTCGGGCTGACATGCCAGTGCATTAACGTTACAGGCATGAATAAATACGCCATGTTCGATAACGGTTTCCCGTGCACCAAAATCCACAAAATCACGGGTAAACAAACTGTATATCCGATCATTACCCGTGGTTACACCGTCCCACGCACCGTAGAACAGTCGCCACCCTTCTTTCACACGCACGGCAGAAGGTGCATAGATATTCCTATAGGTCCCTGCCTGCCGGGGCTTGAGCAATGGATGCCGTAGATCATGCACCAAATTTAACGTCCCTGCCTGCCAGATTTCCTGCTTAAAATCGGAAGCGGCTACCCCGTGAATTTCAATACAACCTGTTTTCGGCGGACAACTGGAATTATTTGCAGAGCAGCCGAAACCGGCATCCCCATGAATCCCAATACAGCTGAGCGGTGCCTGCCCCGGAATCTGTTCCACAGTAACGACTCCCAGACCAAGCATAAGGCCTATCATTGTAAAAATCATTCTTCACTCTCCTGTTATTTCTAACGCACACACTGCCGCATCAGCAGTCAAAACCATAAGAGATTCTGAAGGCATATCCAAAATCCCTACAGATGAATTCCAAAGCTCTTTTTTTAACATTGCCTGCATCTTCCCGTAGAATAAATCACCCTGCTCAGGAATCTGATCGGCTGTATAGGCATACACCTCAAAATTCAAATCCGGCAATCCGCTAATTGTAATTTTTATTTTCTCTTCGGAAAGATTCAATGCGCAAACACGCCACTTACGTTGGTCTTCACTTTTAAGCACTGAAAAAACGGCATCGTGACATGTGGGAGTAACATCAATCTGTAATGGAGTCATCCCCGCTTCGAGAAAACGGGTGAACAGCCCATAAGCATAATAAAATGGTCGTATACGCCATTCCTTATCCTTGAACCCCCAGAAACCGAAATCCATACGATTCTGTCCGG
>JAGLCZ010000341.1 GCA_023145975.1 Candidatus Hydrogenedentota bacterium
AAAGCACTCGTACAGCTCGAAACAGCAGGGCGCGATATGCGACAGACCTATCGCGATGCCATTGAAGAAGAGGACGGTCAGGTTGTTGTGTTGGGTCAGACTTGTCCGCCACTATTACTCGTGGAATATCTTGAAAGTCTGGATGGGGTATTGCTTCCTGGGGGTATTGATGTGGATCCCGTGTTTTATGGGGAAGCAGAGGATTCGCGTCTTGGAGAAACTGATGCGTCACTGGACCAGTTTGAGTTTCACGTACTCGATCATGCACGTCGTAACCGTCTTCCTGTACTTGGAATTTGCCGGGGGCATCAAGTGATGAACGTTTATTATGGCGGTTCGTTGATTCAGGATATACCCAGCCAATACAAAGCTGCAGTTACTGTGGTACATCGTGCTTCTCCAAAAGTTAACCATCTTCTGCTTATTGAACCTGCTACACGATTTCACCGCATGTTGCAAACAGAGCAGATTGTGGTAAATACCAGTCACCACCAGGCAGTGAAACAGCTGGCAGACGGGTTTATAGTTACTGCCAGAAGTGAAGATGGTATCGTCGAAGCCATGGAGCACAAGGGGGATATATTCATTGTAGGTGTTCAGTTTCATCCAGAGCGCAGGGTCAATAGCGACATACGTATGAAAGCGATTTTTACGCAATTTGTTGAAGAAGCGTCTAAAACCCGAAAGAGACAGCGAGAAGGTAAAGGAGAGGATTGAAATACTCGTGAAGAAAAAAATCTTTGACACGCCTTTGGAACCTTGTGTAGAATATGCGCGGTAGGTCGTAGGGGTGCAGCTCTTATGGGCTGTTTTTTCAGGGTTGACTGCAAGAGCAAATTTTACCATCTTTATCGCAGTTGCGATATTTGTTACTATTTATGAATGAGGATGATTTTGTGCCTGATATTGATATAAGTGTAATTATTCTACAGTATTTATGTCTGCTTTTTTCGTTGAGTGTGCATGAGGCTTCTCACGCCGCCATGGCGAACTACTGGGGAGATCCTACTGCCCGCCTTATGGGGCGTATGACCCTTAATCCGGTGAAGCATGCCGATATTATGGGTACGGTTGTCCTGCCCATTTTTGCCATGATCAGTGGTCTTCCTATGTTCGGTTGGGCGAAACCGGTACCCTTTAATCCCCGAAATCTGACGGATCGAAGGCGTGGACCCGTATGGATTGCCCTGGCAGGTCCCGGCTCCAACCTGCTGCTTATCCTGTTGGCTGCTATCGTACTGCGTGCCCTTGCCGCTTCTGCGAATGTGTTCCCCGATTCAACAGTACTCATGACGTTTGTTCAGGCATTTCTATTTTTGGCGATAATAAACAGTATATTGATGTTATTTAACCTTATCCCGCTCCCCCCGCTGGATGGACATCATGTGCTGCAGTATTTTCTGTCGCCTGAAGCACAAAAGAAATTTGAAAGCCTGGGACCCTTTAGTCTCATCATCCTTTTTATTCTCGTGTTTCAGTTCAATATACTTGAAATACCGATGGGGATTATGACTAAACTCGTAATGTATCTCGCTTTTTACGGTACGCCCTTGTGGCAGTAACGAGATGCGGTCAGTGCATTTCCTGTCCGCCGGTAACATTAATGGCCTGACCGGTCATATAGCCTGATGCATCACTTGCAAAGAATGCCACCACATTGCTTACGTCACGATATTCACAGGGGCGTTTCATCGGTACCTGATCAATATATTTCTGACGTACTTCCTCTTCGGTAATGCCCTGGTTTTTTGCATACTGTTTGAACAGACTGTTCACCCACAGCGGCGAGTTAAGTAGATTGCCTGGACAAATAGCATTAACACGAATGCCGTGTTCTGCAAATTCAAGGGCAAGACTTTGGGTGAGTCCGATACCTCCGAATTTCGCTGCTGCATACGGTGCATTTTTAAAACTACCCTTTTTTCCTGACTTCGAGTTAATCTGGATGATGCTGCCTTGCTGGTTGGGTACCATTGCCCGTGCCGCTTCGCGTGCACACAGGAA
>JAGLCZ010000342.1 GCA_023145975.1 Candidatus Hydrogenedentota bacterium
TTGAATGGCCAGCCCATGGTGATATAGAAAGTCTGGGCGGATACGGCAACACGCTGATCTTCCATGATCTTTACGTCTGCACTTCGCAATGCCTTCGCAGCAATAATCGCCAAATTTTCGCCCTGTGCCTTCGCCTTTTCGATGCTGTCCTTCTCGTAGGTGACACCATGTCGATCCGTGATAGGAACTCGGAGCTGGGTCATAAGACCCCCAACAGGACCTGAAAAATACACGCATTTCCCGCCAAAGGCCTCGAAACGAGACGTTCCAGTCAAACCGGTCTCCATAGCCTGACGGAAATAATGTATAAAGTCGGAACTGACATAAGGATTATCGCCGCCCATGGCTTCCGGATGCATTCCCCAGGACGTAAGGATACCGATAGTCTCTTCGGTGCCCTTTTTCTTAAACCATGCCAGCGGCAGCTGATTGTCCACCACCTGTGGATCACGGGAATCACGAGTGAAGTTCTCTTTGGGCACATACGCTGTGGTTATGACTGCATCGGCAGGGGTAAGATTTTGCACGGCTTCCAATACGGCTTCACAGGTCTTCTCCTGAAGCATACGGATATACCCTTCATCAAAACGGGATCCCCAAAGAAACCAATAGCTCCAGATACCCATCGTATCCGGTGCTTCATGGGAATGGGTTGCCGCAAAAACAACATGGTCAATATCCGGATTCTTTTCCTGAATCATTTTGCGAATGGTGATATAACGTTCATAGGTGATCCCCACGCTGTCTATACTAACAACAGCAACGGTCACTCCATTGTTGCGGAACGCCATGGCACGCGCCCACACAGGATCATTGATTCCTTTGGCTGCACGGTTAATACCAAAACCGCCTATCCAGACCAAATCAAAATCACCATTCCCATTACGATCTTCCCAGGTATCAATCTTCGGATCAAACTCGTTGTTGCTGTCAACATCCACCCAGGTATCCTTCAACTCCATCAAGGGAGAAACATCACGTACGGCTACCCCTACTTCAAGATCACCCACAGCCTCCCAGGCGCCCGGTGCCGGCAACACGTAATCCACTTCATATCCCCGATGCGGTCCGTACATTGTGTACCGGACATAAGAAAAAGCGACAAGGAACAGCAATAAAAAGACACCGAAAATACCCGTGATGATTTTGTGTCGTGACATAAAAGAGCGCATATTTGAGATTTCCTTTTTTAATAAGATACTGCGTTACTATTATTCGATTGGTTTTGACATTCATTCACCCTTGCCAAATAAAAAGAGCCGCACAGCACAGCTGTATAGCGGTTCATTCCACTTTGAAAAACCGTTCCCTGGAACTCCCGTCATAATCTGCTGTACTGACCTTGGATTATAACTGTGACATCCAGTACGGAACAAATCAGTACTCCGAAAAAATCTTGCCGCAGGTTCAAACTCGAAACGAAACCCGCTCTTGATTGAAGACTTTGGCAAGCATTCTGTGACCAATGGTGCCGCTGACCTTCGAAATATGCAGCATTTTATGAGAACCGACGGAATTATGAGTTTCCCGTGGGAGGAACGATCCGAAAATGGAAATCACCCGAAAATGCTTCAGGCA
>JAGLCZ010000343.1 GCA_023145975.1 Candidatus Hydrogenedentota bacterium
CGTGACAAAAGAAATAATCCTGCACCCATCGCCTATGTACATGGCGAGCTCTTCGGTGCAAACGGGCTCACTGCGAAACCGGATAATCCCCGTGGCGAACGCAGTAAATCAATCGAAAACCGCTGCAAGGGTAAAGGCGAATGGAATGTATACGATGTGGTCTTCGTTGACGGGGTGGTGAAACTCTCTGTTAACGGTAAGTTTGTGAATGGCATCAGCCAGTCATCAATCAAAAAGGGCTACCTGTGTTTAGAGTCGGAAGGGGCAGAAATTCATTTTCGTGATATCCGTATACTTGAACTGCCGCCGGGAGTCACGTCGGAAGAACAGACTGCGCCCGTTGTCAAATAGGTCGTCCGTATTTACAGGTATTTACGCACCCCCCAAAACAGCCCCAGGATCAGTACTGCCAACAAGACGGAAAGCACCCCTGAACTTACAAGCATGGGAACACTGCTAAGGGCGAGTCCAAAGAACAAGGTCATCGGATCTTTTTGGCGTACTGCATATACCAACATCGCGGTTCCAACAGCACTACTGAAAAGTACGGTCAACCACCATAAAGCACCGGCATCAGTTTCCATTCATGACTTCCTTTGTGTTCACCCACAAACTCATCCGCCTGCAGCGCGGTCAGCGGCATACTCACGACGGGTTACAGCAATGATGGTAGCCAGCAGGGATACAGCCATAATAAGCAGCAGCACCACAATGGACTTGGTCGCACTAACCTGAAATACCTCGCGCTGAAAACTTCCCAGAGCAGTTTGTATTTCCACCACATTGCGCTGGGTAGCCATAACGGGAAGCAGCCCGTCAATATACTTTTTGATAGTGAAAAAATCCACCAGTCCCGGTATCTGGGTAGCAAGCTGCTGCCATCCGTACAGCAGGATAATACCGTATACAATAGGACGCTTGGTGAAGGCACCGAGAAAAACAGCAAAGCCGCCGTAGGCGAGTAATGCCACAACCATTACCCCAAGATAATGAAGCAATAAAAGCAAATCGATGGGATTCGTTATACTCAGTTTTTCATGAACTGACGAGGCAATAAAAGTAAGTATCGTCGAACTTATCAATACTACAGATGCGACAATCATAAAAGCACAGAACCGGCCAATCACCCAGGCGGAACGGGGCACAGGACGGGTCAGAATATAAGGCATGGTCCGTGTTTCAATATCTTCTGCCACTAGCATCCCACCGAAGAAAAGAGCCAGCAACGGCGTAAACACGGTAATATGCAAGTTCTCGACTAGACGCACAAATACTTCATTCCCTGATTCTGCAAAACGGGAATTGGATAAAAATGCCAATGCTATCGGAATCAGTACAGGTAAAAATGCGATGAGGGTAGCCATCAATAACCGCTTACGGCGAGTCAGCATAATCAACGCATGACCACACGAGGCCATTAGATTTGTTATATAGCCGCCGTGTTTTATCGGGTGTCCCGGTTTCAACCAGTCAGGTAATACTCTGACTGGCGGAGTGTCACCGTCCCCTGTCGTCACGGGAACAGTTTCAGCAGACATTTTTTCTGGCATATCGTTTGCCGTGTTCATAGGCTCCTCATATCATTCGCTGCAGTAGTTTACTGCATCAACGCGTCAAGTAATCAAAAACAGATTGCAGACTGTCATCCGCACATTCGATGGCACAAATATCATTCTCACCACGCACCATCATCTCATTAAGCATTTCGTAACACAGATTCGGATCACGTGTACGCATCACAAAAGCCGCATCTTCAAAGTCAATCGATGTCACATCGGAACAGGCAACAAAAGGCGCGGCAGTCTCCCGGGGACGGGCACTTTGCACGCGGATAGCATGGGGATGCTTATCGATAAGATCCCGTATATCACGCACACGTCCCTGCGCCAACAAAGAACCCTTGAACATAAGTGCCACACAATCTGTGATGCGCTCAATCTCATAGAGAATATGACTGGATACGACAACCGTCATACCAATATCGGCAAGAGCCTGAATCAGAGAATACATTTCGTCCCGTCCCCGTGGATCCAGTCCATTCATGGGTTCATCGAGAAAAAGCAACTCCGGGTTGGCACTCAACGCCTGTGCAATTTTGATACGCTGCCGCATACCTTTACTATAGGTTTCAATGGGATCGTGCATACGAGATGTCATCTGAGTCAATTCGCAGGCATTTTCAGCGGCAATACGCGCCTGCTTCCTGCCCATGCCCCAATATCGGTTCAGATGATATACAAATTCAAAGCCCGTAGCACTTTCAAAAAAGTTGTCGGTTTCGGGACAGTATCCAATGCGCCGCAGTACATCCATATTATTACGCGGGGTATCCCCAAATATACGCACCTCCCCGCGGCTCGGCACATACAATCCCAGCGCCAATTTGATAAAGGTACTTTTCCCGGCACCGTTCGGCCCCAACAATCCGGTTATCTTTTCATCAATGACCAAATCCAAATTGTTCACAGCAACCACTTCACCAAACCATTTTGAAAGGGATTTTGTCTGTATCATTGCTGTCATGATGCAATCTCCGCGCGTCGTACTTTACGCAATATAATCAACAGCGAAATAAGACACACAACAGAAATATACAGGAAACACCAGTACCAGGAAAGGGAAAATAATATACGATGATCACCAAAGAGCGTCTCTCCAACACGACGTATCGACAGGGGGAAGGAAATCGCCATATAGTCACGCTGCCGCAGCATACCTGCAAACAATACTCCCAGACTGGAGTTCGCTACCAACGCCATAATAATTGTGATGGCGGCATAGTTTTGACTGGGAAGCAATGAAGAACACGCCAATACTGCCAACGTAATGGGAATAATAATGACCAGAGAATACCCAATGATAGAAAAAGGCCACCACCAACTCGCCGACAACGTATCCATAGACGGCAAAAGTAAATTATGCAGTCCCACGAGTATGACACCGGGCAAAGCGGTAATCGACAGCCCCAACAGAACCAGGGTCAATATTTTTCCAAAAGAATAATCTGCCCAGGTAAGGGGCTTCGAAAAATATACTTCCATCAGATTGTTTTTGAAATCATTACAAATCATACCTGCGCCGGAATACAATAAAATGATAAAGAGAATGCTGGTTTGTAAATATAAGAAACTAAAAAAAGTATCCGGACCGATACGAGCAATATCCAGGTTGGCAAAAATAACCTGCAACGGATTATTTGGATCCTGGGCAAGCACGTCATACGCCACTATCTGAAGAAGACGCAGGATAATATGCAATGCCGCCAGCAATACCAGTAATTTAAATATTCGAAATTTTACAAGCGTCTTCATTTCCTGCTCTATCACCACAAGCCACCGAAAATGGTGACGGGGCTGTCCGTCGTATCTGCGATATGTTTTCGTGTAAATGGGCACGTCTTATTCCTTTTCCATAACCTGCAGAAACGCTTCTTCAAGACTATGCCGTGACGGCTGAAAATGACGTATCTGCGTCCCGCAGTCACGTGCAATCCGGAACAGCAGCTGCGCACCATTTTCATGGGGCAGTCGTACCAGCCAGGTATTTAAGGGGTGCAGGCGAACACACTCACATCCTGCCTCACGCACGGCATCTACAAAAGGCTGGGCACTGTCCCGCAGGCGCACCTCGCAATATTCCAGACGGGGCGCTGTCAGCTCCTCTATACTGCCTGCATGAACGACCTTACCCTTGTCAATCATGATCACCTGTTCACACACATGCTGCACATCAGGTAACAGATGCGATGAAACGACAACTGTAACATCCGGTCGCGCCGCAATATCCCGCACCAAATCTAATATCTCCAGGCGACCATCAGGATCCAATCCGTTTGTAGGCTCATCAAGAAGCAATAACTTGGGATCATGGAGGATGGCCTGTGCCAATTTTACCCGCTGCAGCATGCCCGTGGAATAGGTTTCCATATTGCGGTAACGGCTGTCGCCCAGATTTACATAATTGAGTACTTCGTGGGCGCGTTCAAGGGCGTCCACCCGACTGATTCCGAAAATACGCCCGCAATAACTTAGAAAAGCCACGGCACTGACTTTCGGGCTGGACACCTCACATTCCGGCATATAGCCCAATCGATGACGAATTTCAACAGAACGCGCCGGCATTTCCAAACCGAATATCTTCACCCGTCCCTTATTGGCACGATTAAAACCGAGTATGGTTTTGATCAGGGTACTTTTTCCCGCGCCATTCGGTCCGAGTAAACCAATGGCACCGCCCCCGATATCCACGTTTACGCCATCAAGCGCAGGGATATCGTTGTAACAAACTGTTACCTCTGAAAATTCAATTATCGAAGTCAACCACAAATTCCAGTCTATACCATTGTAGAATACATTTAATGTCCGATTCGCATGCGCAAAGGTGACATGTTCGAACACAATATCAATAGGCAATAGGCAAGTTCAATGTCAGCAATTCACCTTCCGTCACCTCAACAAGTTCAACATGGACATAACGCACATCCAGCGGGTTCACTACGCCCAATTCAAAATAGTAAATATCCAACTGCCATTCGCCCTGGGGAACATCTTCCATAACAAAAGTGCCCATAGGCGTGATACCCACGCTCTGACCGAGCAATTCAGTTACTTCCACAGTTTCGCCCAACGCCGCCTGCATATATCCCGGCTGTCCAAGCACTGCACGTCCACCCAGCATATTGGAAGGACCGGGCATACAACGTCCTTCTATGCGTCCACCGGAACCCGTACCGAAGTCATAACGGGTTGCCTGCCCCTCTTCAACTACCACCTGCACACCCCGTGCATCATATACGCTTGTCAGATCGCCGGATGCAATATCGGTAACCATCGCTTGATAGGTGCCTGAAGCAAGTTCATCCAGATAGTAATAACCGGAACTATCGGCAGTGGTATGCTCTGTAATACCATTACCCACTACCAGTATCATCGCATCCGGCACGGCCTGTCCATCTTGATAGACATAGCCTTCCAATGCCCCGCCCGAACCAAAACGAACCCGTACATTTTCCTGTTCCCCGCCTTCTTCCAGATAAAGCATCTCGCTCTGGGCATTTGGATAATTTGGATGCTGGGCAATAATTACATATGCACCGGCAGGCAGGCTGTCAAACGTAAACACGCCGTCTTCACCCACGCGCTGCATACGATCTTCGGACACGGAATTCGCAGCCAGCATCATGAGGGCTTCTGCCGGTGTTGACGCTTCGAGCAGCGCAACCTCGGCACCCTGTACACTTCCATCATCCCCTGCCACCACGGTTCCGGAAATAATACCGCCCTTCTCATCCAAAACAAATTCTATGCCGTCCACTATATCGCCTGCCTGAATGGTAATTTCCTGACGGGACGGCGTATATCCTTCGGCAGAAGCTTCAATGCGATAGGTACCCGCATTTAAGATAAGCTCGAAACTTCCATCCGGTGCGAAGAAGGTCTCCTCGCTCGCAGAATCGCTTGCCATGCCCATCATGCTGATAGCTCCTGTACGCTCCGAAACGGGATACCCAGCCACATCATAAGTTTCCGGCGGCTGATTCGTCTCCTTGAGCAGTACCGTTCCGCGCACCCGCGCTGACTGACGCAGCGTAATGGTTGTCGCTTCGTTTAGACGCACCCGGCGCACAGTTGTCGGGGAAAATCCATCGTGAGTAACAATGATGGTATATTGTCCTGCGCTGACACCATCAAATTGGAATGTACCGCCGCCCGACGTGGTCACACTACGATCAGAGCCTTCCAATCCCCCCATACTCACCCCTGCCAGACGCACTTGTGCGCCATCGATACCCTGCCCCTGGTCATCCAGTACCGTACCAAACACAGCGTGTGCTCCTTCATCCACCCCTCGCAACGTAAGGATTATATTATTCAAGTCGCTGTAACCATCCGGATAAATGGGCTGACCAATCGGAGAAATTCTGTATCCCTTTTTCTGTGCAAAAATTTGGTACTCGCCACCGGGTAATTCTTCCAATGTAAATGTGCCGCTGCTGTCAGTCGTGCCGCCGCGAAATGCCTGAGGCGCAGTCATAGCACCGAAAAAACGACCATAAGAAGGGATACACATAATGTCAGCACCGGGAACCGCCTGATTGGCAGCATCCACCACCCGACCGTATACATTGGTGCCTGCAAACATGTAAATATCAACCCGTGCAGTACGGTTACTTTCCGTAAGAATGAAAGGATCACTGAGCTGCGGTGCATAGGTCGTTGACATAGCATGAACACGAAACTCTTCATTTAAGGGAACACCCGGCAATTCATAGTAGCCATCTTCCCCTGAATTATCCGTCGCAGGAGCGCGACGCTTCCCTGCCATTTTCAGCGCCTGAGAAAGCATACTCTCTCCTGACGTCAACATGACCCCCGTCTGCGCAACCGGTTCCTGATCAGGCGACATGACATAGCCCCAAACCAATCCGGCAGGATCCACCGTAAAATCAATACCCGTAATTTTTTCGTCCGGAGATGAAACGGTAACCCGTCTGTATGGAAGATCCCGTCCCGCCATATAGGTGGACCCGCCCAAATCTACCGCCACACCAAATTCTCCCGGTGCCAGCCCGTTGATAAGGTAAGTTCCGTCCTCACCGGTTACTCCGAAAGGTCTGCCCGGCGCTTCGGCACGGACAATCAATCCCCCTGCACCCTCATCTGTTCCCACCTCAAGTACTTTTCCCGTAATACTTGCACCACTTGACAACAATACTTCAATCTGTGTCTCCGGCGCATTTTCATTGAGTAACGGCGTTTCAGAAGTAAAGGTAACGTAACCCGCAGCAAGTACCTCTATTTTATATATGCCTTCATGGGGAACCATCAGCGTGAACTCCCCCTTCCGATCTGACTGCACCCGATGCGGTCGGGTAAGCTGTGTTCGGGTAGCACGACGTATATTTTCCGCTAACGCAGCAAGGGCAAGGGTATCCTCCGCAGTGAAATTACGTGTAACAGTAATGTGGGCATTGCGTACCGGCTTGCGATCAGCAGCAGTAACGACACTCCCTGAAATGGTATAACTGTCTTCCGGCTCCTCCGGCAGCACCACTTCCGGAATAACGGCTTCCCCTTCCATGGACACTTCCTGAACCGCAGCAGGCGCTGCGAGTTCCGGTGCAGGTGCCTCAGCAGTATGCTGGGGAACACGCTCTTCAGGACGCGGTTCATAGACTATTCGTGAAGCGGGGGGCGCTATAGGCTTGTGCGGTGCCAACATAAATGCCAGCCCGATAAGTGCCAAAAGCACCAGAACAATCATCGCCACAACGCGAACAACAGAAACGGATGATACGGAACGTCTTTTCGATACCATAAAACACCTGTGCCTCATCCACAAAACCATGTGGAAGACATAGCGCCTGCGGCGCAACCACTAATCCTGCCGCGCAACCCAATTCGAAGTAAACTCACTCACGAACAGGTACGAAGCCTGAGAATTAACATTTAAACAGGAACAAAAGCTCCCGTGGGAGAAAGTATAACACAGGTACAACGACGGGAACAGGTCATAAGTATACACGTCCGGAAAAATTCAAATCCATACGCCAAATGCAACACCGGCTTTCCCCGATAGAGAAGATAAATTCTCACAGGAAAAGCCGGTAGATAACCAAAATACAAATGATTTAAAACCCGATTGG
>JAGLCZ010000344.1 GCA_023145975.1 Candidatus Hydrogenedentota bacterium
ATAGCTTAATTTAAAATGCTATAGGATAGGTGATTTCAATTTCTCTGGCCAATATAAACCCTTTGTTTTCATATTCAACAAAGTTGATCAACAGTTCATTACCATTTTTATCTGTGATTTTGGCGGGGTATAAGCCAACGGGTTGTATACCGTCAGAACCACCATAATCATATTCGCCATCATCATATTCAAATTGAATCATGTCGTTATCATCATCATTCTTTCGAACACTGCGCAGGAAGCTCAGCCCATAGGCATCATCCGTGCCTTTATAACCATCATAGGTGTAGTCCGCAGATTGCAGCAGATCCCCTTCCCCTTCCACCAGCTCAACCCGTGTAATCTGGTTACCTGTGTAAAAAAAATCAAGATGACGACCATCCCCTTCCGGTGCATCTACGCGATACAAACGTCCAAAATCAGTAGTTAATTCTAAATGACCACCACCATCAATTTCTTCAATGTCTGTCACTACTAAATGGCTCTGATACCACAGATGAATCTTGTTTCCGGAAGTATCCTTGAACCATTCCAGACGACTGTACTTCTCCTCGTCATGAATCGGCGCAGAGAAGTGATAGGTCATACCGTCTGGAACGATCATCTCAAACCAACCCTGATTAATATCACGCCTGATGATGGTAGAACGTTCATGAGTTAAGGTGTTCGTATCCTCTTCTGCTGTACCCAATGGACCCATTCGGTAAATATAATATCCGCCCCCGTTCTCTTCACTACGAACATAGCGTTTGAAATTCCCATTGGCATCCACAAAAGCAACCTGTTCGTCCCCAGAGGAAATACGCAGATGCACATTGAAATTATGAGTCCATCCGCTGCCAATATTATTTTTAAATGGACGTGTTTCCTCACTTTTATACGCTTCATGTCCCCCCCAGGGGTTGTAATACGTACGCCGGAAGGAAAAGTCCAGCTTGGATACATTATCCAATGAGAAATCGGTTTGACTCATAGCGATAGAACGCTGGTTGGTTCCCATTCCCAAATTAACACCATTAAAGGAAATGTTAGGGTGTACACTGGGATTTGCCGGGCTACCCATTACACCAGGCACACCAATATAACCGGCATTAGCCTGTGGACCCGGCGGTAAGGTACCCAATGAGTTAGGGCTGTTTGCACCGGCTTTACCACCGCCACCAACGGGACAGGGGGGGATATAATCTTGATTCACACAGAAAATATAGTCCTCATTTATGCCATCAAATAAAGAAGCACATCCACCGCGAATAGAGTCCAGTGTCTCCTGGGAAATAAACACACCATTATCCAGATTTCGTAAGGTGATGGCATAACCAGAGAACAACGCATTGAATTCCGAGGGGGACAGGGTGCGTTCTCCGGAAGTATCCTCAAATCTAATAACGGTTGCGGTAATGGAAGACACAAACACATAGTGCCCCTCAATCAAGTGGGCAATAAAAGGCTCAAAGGAATTCAGATCACTGATGGAATCCACTTTTTCTACGTAAGCTGTAAGCCCGGCAGCAGTAGCGGCATCCAGCAATCCAGACAGGGATGTGCCTATGCCCTCACTGCCCGCGGCTTCGGCAAGGACACCTAAATCCGCTTCCATACCCTGATGGTTCAGCAATAATGCCAGCGCATAGGGTCCGCATAAATTTCCGCCATATTCCGCTGAAATCCGTTGAAATAATATGTCTGTCTGCGCACCTGAAGCAGCGGCATTTTCTAATTCCAGAGCTATTGCTGATGCCTCAGCTGCCCAGGCAGCATTTGGAAATAGATCAACTGCATACCGATAAGCCTCAGATGCCGAATTCAATTCTCCCATTCTATACAATACCGCCGCCATATACAGCAATGCCTTATATAGGTTAGCACCATCAGGATAGGCGGTTATGTATGCATGATAAGCACTCAAAACCTCATTCAGACTATCTGTTTCCAACAAGTCAGTTAAATAGGCGACCATGTATGCTGAAAATTCAGCCAGACGATAATTATCCGGGTATTGCGCGGCAATGTTAGAAAAATGGTTTCGAGCCTGACTCAATTGTGCTAAATGAAAATGTGTATACCCCAAGACAAACTCAAGATGCCCCAGCACATTCGGGGATGCATCCTGCGCCTCCAGTATGGTAATCGCTTTTGAATTTGCAAGCTCATCAAGAAGATTTATGCATTGCAGTCCTGCCTCAACCTTATCATGGAAATCCCGGTGATATGCAGTAGACAATGTCTGACGTGATGCCAATTTAAGAATATTATTGGCCGTCTGGTTCCGAATAACAATGTGCAACTGCCGAATGGCTTCTTTAAGAGCACCCTTGCCCAGATCGCGACAGGACAGCATATAATGCCCCGGAATAAATATCTGGTATTCCGATTCGGGCATGTCCTTCATGGCGGCAAGAGATACATTACTGGCGTATTCAAGATACGGGAGAGCATCTGCATCTTGACCGGCTTCATGCAAGGCATGTCCCGTTATCTGTTGTGCCGTTATCAGCCAGAATACGGATTTGTCTGATTTACAATCTTCATAATCCGGCAGCGCATCTGCAAACTGCTGGAGTTCTATTATCTCAACAAGCCCGCGTTCCGCGTCCCAGGCGAGAGCGTTCATGGTAGTGTCCAACGAAACAGAAGCGTCTGATTCCGGGAAGCGGTTCACAATATCAAAAAAGGTAAGGACCGCTTCGGAAACATCCCCTTGCTGCAAATATTCATATCCCTCTTCCAGCAGCATCTGCGCCTTGCGTGGGCCGCCATGAGGATGCTCGGGATGTTCGGGGTGAACAGGATGTTCAGGACAATTAGCAGCTAACTTGAGGGTATTATCTGTGGTACTGCCCCGCAAAAAAGCAAGCAGCATCCGTTCCTCTTCTGAATTGTTATTGCGTTTTTCAAAGGCTTTCGCCAACATGCTGTCCATAGACGAGAGCATCCCGGCATGACTGGAGCCTTTAGGCAGAAACCGGGCAAGGCGCAGATTCCGTTCCCGATCTGCAGCGCTTAAATCTGTTTCCCTGCTTTTGAATGTAGTGGCATCCGGCAGGGGAGAAAATTGTTTACTCGAAACAGCAGGTGCCGCTTCCAACAACGATCTTATGGCTGATGCTGTCGCTTCTTCAGAAGCCATGGAAGCAAGCAAATCCTCCTGCATCGGCAGCAGTGCATCTGCCAGATGGAAACGAGAGGGAGTACCTTCCTCATCAACCAGCCTTGCCCTGAAATTCTCTGCGCCTATGGCAGCAGGTAAGAATGTGGAAATAATCACCGCATTAATGAGCAGGGATAAAGTGGTTACCCCCCCCCCCGACGATTCGCGAAAAGTGAGAACAACATGAACGACTTCCTCCAGCTTTGTGTTACCCGTGCCGTTACCGACACCTACCCGTTATTTTTTTGCAACTACCTGTACCGCACCACCACC
>JAGLCZ010000345.1 GCA_023145975.1 Candidatus Hydrogenedentota bacterium
AAAGTATCCTCATCCAACCCGTCTAGAAATACTTGCAGTTCGGCTTCATCTATACTTTCAACGTCCTGTCCATCCCGAAGAGTCGATTTCTTTCCTTTTCTGCGGATGAAGTGCAGTCTGTTTTTCCCGTCACTTATTTCAGCACCTATTCTCATCGTGGATTTCTTATGCAAAAAATCATCCGATGATCGTGTCGGGATACCATAGAACATTTGGGTGATGGCACGTAATGCAGAACTTTTCCCTGCTTCGTTGGGTCCAAAAACAATATGGAATCCTGCGCCGCCTTTGGACAGCTCAAGTGTATGATTAGAAAAAGGTCCGAAGGCTTGTAGAATAAGTCGATCAATTCTCATGTTACTTCCTCGCTTTTACGCAGCCGTGCCGCAAGCATTGGATATGCCTGCTGTACTGCAGTGAGTAATGTCGAAGAATCCACGAGTTGCCGATTTTCTTTATCTTTCCAAAAATCAGCGGGAAGTTTAGCGGTTAGCGGTTCCAATTCCTCAAGTAACTTTATCCGTGCTGTTTCGTCCGTGGCCAGTGATTCAATAATGCTGGATAGTTCTCCCATTGCATCGTCTGTATTATGAGCAGGGAATTCTGATTCGCATGGCTGGGTTCGAATCTTAACCTTTTCTACCCACATACGCCCTTCCCCATAATCATTAGCAATTGCTCGAATGTTCTCCTGAAAATTTTCGACCTGAGCGGCGAGTGCCTCATGAGCGATGCTTTTTCCCTCAATGCGAACCCGTACTGCACTCATCAGATTTTCGCCTCTTTCCAATATTCCCGTTATCTTTTCTTTGAAGCTGTCAAGGCAATCCTCAAGTGTATGGGCATCTGAAACATCAATGACTATATTTTCCCATCGGATGACATCCAGTGCCTGGAACTGTACGCTTGGATCGCTGGATTCCTCTACCGTTACTATCAGACACCCCTTGGGTCCTGTTTCACGAATATGACGTCCCTGCAGATTTCCTGCAAACCAGACAGGAGGTTGGTCGTTTACGCATTCGCGAGCGTGGACATGCCCCAGTGCCCAATAATCATAACCGAGATTGATCAGATTTTCTGTTGTACAGGGAGCGTAACTATCGTGTCCTTCACGCCCTGTCATACTCGTGTGCAGAAGTCCAATATTGAACATGTCAGGTGTTGCTGCGGGGTAATCTTTCGAAAGGTTTTTGGTGACGGCTTTGGTGGAGAATCCCTGACCGTGGATTGCTACACCAAGTTTTTCCAGATGAACGGTCTCCGGTTTTGCCGTTTCAAAATAATGCACATTATCCGGCAAACGGAGATGTTTACTCATAACATTTTTGGCATCGTGATTTCCGGCAATCAGGAACACTTGTATATTTTTTGTCCGCAATACCGACATTTGTTTAGCAAAAAACAGACCTGTGTTATGGTCACGCCAGTCCCCGTCATAGATATCGCCTGCAAGAAGTACGAAATCTACCCGATCTTTGATGGCAAGCTTGACCATGTTTTCCAAAGCCCTGCGTGTTGCCTGTCGAATCTCGTCAACAGGTGCCCCCTCATATCGTTCAAGCCCGCGTAATGGGCTGTCGAGATGAATATCCGCTGCATGAATAAATTTCACCATTTATATTTCCCTATTGTTTCTAAAGATATCGCCGCCTATCTTAGCTCATCACCCTTAAATCTATTCATATAATAAGGATATGCATCATTATAGGCAACTACGACACCCATTTATCACTGTAACCTTTCAGAAATACCGTATTGCGCGTATCTTAACCCATGATAAGTAAATTTTTCAAACAAATAATTTGCAAAACTAATTCTATCCTTACTCCTTATCTGACACGTATAATAACCGGTGGTATTCAGAATCAGTAGGTGATATCTTTCTTGAAAATACCTATGAAATTGCATTTCGGAACGCGCTTATGCAAAACTCATAGCTATCGGCTTCAGGAAATACTGTAATCCTAGAGAAAAGAGTTCAGGAGAGTTTGCTGTGTCCAAAAATACTTTGTCCCCAACCCCCTTTCCTATAGAGAAAACCCACCCTGAAATTTTTGTGGCTTCCGGTGCGGGTCCCTATAACAATACACGCCATGCCCTTGCTCGTGTGGATATTTCTGCTGCTGCGGGCAAGCGGGTATTACTGAAACCAAATGCAGGACGTTTGGTAGATGCAGAAAGAGGGGTTACGACCCATCCCCAGGTGGTTGCTGCCGCCATTGACGCATTCAAGGAAGCTGGTGCTGATGTTGCTGTTGGCGAAAGCCCGATCACAGGGGTAAAAACTCTGGAAGCCTTCGCACAGTGCGGTATCAAAGCTGTTGCTGACGAACGGCATTGTCCACTTCTTGACATGGATGCCCATGCCCATGTGCCCGTAGCACTTCC
>JAGLCZ010000346.1 GCA_023145975.1 Candidatus Hydrogenedentota bacterium
TTTTACTATGGAGATTTTGAAAATGAAACGAGAATTACTTTTTATTGTTGCCCTTCTCTTGGGCAGTGTGGCTTTCGCTCAGACGGACGAGTTGAGCGGTGTTGTCCAGGGTGGCAACACTATTCTGAACATGATTGATGACGTGACCCCCGTTGCTGCCGAGACTTACGACGCTGTTACAGATTTTACCAGTGATGCGGCTACAGTTGGCAGTAACGTTGTGGCTGTTTCTGTTGATATTACTGATTTAACGGATGATTTGGTGCTTACCTTACCGACGAATCCTAAAAATATCGGTAATACACTTACCTTGGTAGTAGCTTTGGACGGTACAGTTACTGGGAAGCTTGATGTAGTAATGTCCGCTACCGTGACGGCTGAGGAGGTTGAGAACGGCAAGTATCTTTTCCAGTGTATTGCGCCTGGCACATGGACAGAAGTAGGTGGTTGCCAGGCAATCCAGGAATTGCTTGGTGTAACAGCAGGCTTAGTTACTGCAGCTCCCACTGCATATACGGCATATACGATACCAGACCAGACATCTGCTCTTGCTTTTGGTCATAAAAATACAGATGCAGGCACGAAGGTTGAGGTTGTGTTGACGCTGCCAACGGGGGCGGAATGTATTGGCAAAACAATTGGTTTAACCTTGGACCTTGGTGACAACGGGGAAAAGCATACCGTTGATGTTGTTTTGGGCAGCGCGTATGGAACGTTAACCACATTAGATAATGGGATGTATTCATTTTATTGCATGGCAGCAGGAGATTGGACACGTCTCCTTGCCCCTCAAAGTGGTGCACTAAGTGATTTTGGTCCCGGCACGTCTATTACTGGTAATACATCGGCATACAATGAAGATCTTTTATTGTTAATAATCGATGCACTTGAGAACGCCGGAATATGTTCTGACGGTACGACCACTTAATTCTGTTTAACAAACTGGGGCGGGGCGTAAAAACCCCGTCCCCCAGGAATATCTAATGACACTTGTAGATATACGCGAAAAGCTAATGGAAGAATGCGGCTGGTATGACAAGGTCAATGCAGACTTGTCTGATAACGGTGCGGATCATTTTATCAATACCGGCATCCAGCATCTTGAATTGCAGTTGGGCTGGAATAAGTCTGACTCCCTGATCGAAAAAACATTGTCAGCAGGTGATACTGTCATCGAGTTGGTGAACCCCCGCTATATTAAGCGTATATATTACAAGGATGATGACGACGAACAGGTAGACGTTGAATGGACTTCGTTACCTGACACACCAGCTGGAGACGGGTCGGCATGGCCATTGCGAGTGATACAGGTTGCTGCCGATGATGACAATGACCGGACTATGTATATCCATGCGGTCTGGCATACGTCAAAATTAACCAATAATACCGACTACAGTTTCTGGACATTGCAATATCCGAACCTTGTAATTCTTGCCGCACAATTGATCCGTGAGACTTACTTCCGAAACTCCGCTGGGGTAAACGATTTTGCAGGTGTTATCCAGGCGGGACTGAACAATATTTACAAAGACCTTGTTGCAGAAGAAATGGCAGGAGAATCCGCACGATGGATAAGGAACGGGTAAATCTTGGGTTAGGCGGCAAGTCTACCCCCGAACAGGTTACGTTAGCAGGAAGCACCCCCTATTGTGCTTCTGTAGGGGACTGTCTGGCTGATGGCAGGACAATATGGCGGTACAAGGCGCCATCACACATGCGGCTGATGAAAGCGACCCTGACGACAACGAGCAATGCGCCCAACGTGATGGTAGAAGTTTATTACAACGGTAAATACGTTCTTGAGATTCCGTTACTGGAAGCGGGAACAACATTGTCGGTTCCGGTAGAGTTGAATTGGCAGGATTTGGTGGAGTTGAAACTGGCGACACGTGGGGAAGCCCCTGCACAAGTAAATGATGTTTGGATTTTATTTTGCGCGAATACAATTTCTTAATACAGCCTACAGGGCTTAAACAACGTGAGACCGATACGGTTGGGCACAGGAGCATTGTCAACCTACGAGTTGACAAAGGGCACTATACCGTCCCGCCTGCGTTTACTGCACAATGGGCAGGAACAGACAGGCTGTTTAATGGGAAGAATAAAGTATTGCTATCCCGGTCTAACAATAAAATCTATACTGTTGCAAGTGATTTGGCATTAACAGAAATCGGCACTGGCTCTACGTTGAGGATGGCATTTCAATATGCTGACTTTGGAGATAATCTTGTTGGTACAAATGGACTATATACGTTCCTGCTTACTGGTGCTGTTCAATCGGCATCGCAACGTTTGGGGGCTGTAACAGCATACGGGACACGTCTTATTTATGGGGATGTAACACGTTTGAGTTATGGGGATGTAATCACGCAACAAAACCTTGTGGGGTGGTCTGCTATTGGCGGTGAGGATATACCTAACATCCTTGCCGGTACGGTAGCGGATGACAGGATTCTTGCCTGGAACGAGGCAGGGGTAGCAGAGATGCCATGGAGTGGCGCAGTACAGGTGCTGAAGACTATAGGCGATGACATAATAGTTTACGGGGAGAACGGTATATCTGTTCTGAAAAGTAATGGGAAGGGGTTCGGGATACAGGCTGTTAAAGGCTTGCCGAACAATATAGGAGTTTATGGGCGAGAGGCGATTGACGGTGATGATACCCGGCACGTTTTCAAGGGGACTGACGGGCAATTATGGACAATCAGCGCAGACCTGAAAGCAGAGCGATTAGATTATTCATGGCTGCTATCAGGCTACGACTATATTACCTATGATGCCGAGCAAGAAAACTATTGGATTTGCAGTAATCTAAGCGGTTCTTATTTGCTTGGTGAGCATGGTTTGGGCGGTCCAATAGATCAGATGCCCAAATCCATAGGGATTATAAACAATACTAAATATATTACCGGCACAACATATTCTGAGCCGATCACATTTGAATTACATTCAGGTGATTTCAATGTATCGCAGAACGGACAGAAGCGATTGACGTATGTAAATTTGTGTGGTGACTTTGGTAATGCGCAGGTACAGTTATCCGTGAAACAGGGAAGTAACGGTACATGGAGAACATTGTCATCAGTACGTTGTTCTCCGGATGGCGCAGCGTGTGTCCTTGCAAATTTTGATTATGGCAGAGTAAAAATATCAGCACTATGCGATCCAGATAGTACTTTAACCCGAATGGAAATGAGGTATCAATCACATGACAGAAGATTTATTAGAGGCACAAGAGCCGTCGGACAAACAGCAGACAGTAACACTTGAGCTATTTGACCAGGGCATGATTACATTGTTCTGGGACGAGATAATGCTGGCAACGAACGCTATGGCGAAGCAAGACGCACGTACTATAGCTACGTTTGCCGGGCAGTTACGGAAACACCAGCTCATTGTCATGGGCGCATGGGTAGACGAAAAACTAAATGGTCTTGCATTTTTACGACCTACATCGGGGACGTTGTTTAACGATCAGTCGTTATCTATCGTCGGGCTGTATGGCGAAAAGATGAAGCTGACACATTGGCGCATGGCAATGGATAAACTGGTAGCTTTCGCACGTGATTCGGGGTTTAAACGTTTGGTCGGTGTATCAACTGTCCCGGCAATAGGCGCTGTCGCTGCTATTTGCAAGTTCACGAAACTGGACTACTACGTAAAGGATTTATAAAATGGGTCTTAAACCTGATGACGCATACACTAACGAATCAACGAACAGTGTAGCCAATAATATTTTGGAAGCGGAACCGTTACGTGCTTTGATTGGTGGTGTGACAGCAATGAATGACGGGAGCGGGGGGGCATGGTTCCAGCCAGCTACACTCTCAAACCCTGGAGACCTTACAACCAACAGTGCTCACCCCCGCACTTATTGGGGAAGCCATATTTTAGGGTCTGTAACAGGCACTACAAGCCCAGTACCATTTGGCATGATGCGGGCTGTTATGGAAGCATACAATACCGAGAAGACTATGGGGGAATCTAAAAATAAACCCCGTCCTATTGGTGGTCCGTTCCTGGATGCTGC
>JAGLCZ010000347.1 GCA_023145975.1 Candidatus Hydrogenedentota bacterium
ATATTGTGAATTGGTTTGCATCATGCGGCTATAACTTAACTTAAAATGCTCTAATGGGTTGGTTACAGAGATACGTAAGGGTGCTTTGTCCCAGGATACCATAGTGAAAAATTATGATGGTGAGACGGTTTTGTCGAAGTTTTGGTATGTGTACAAAGCCAATTCAGTAAAGATAGCATACGCCCATTATTACCCCGATCCAGACGGTACTGACCTTAATACCTGGACTTATAGATATCAGAATTATAATGATCTTTCAAGTATTTCCAAAATTAATACTCAGTACTGGTATGACGAAGTCACAGGTCGTGCGCTTAAGAGTAAAGTAAATGGCGTGTATTATCGATATGAATATGATAACCCGGGCGATCTATATCCTGCACGCATGTATGGACCGGGGCAGGAGAGTGATGCCTACAAAGGTCCCATGACAGAATATGAATATGATGCTCAGGGACGATTCAGCCAGATTAAACCGCCACGCATGGGACCCGACGGCATCCGGTTTGTCTACGATGAATATGGACAGATGATTACCCAAGTAAATGCCTCAGGCAATGCAGAGACCTTTGAATACGACAGTCGAGGCAACAGGACATCCCATACGGATGTCGAAGGGAATACCACAGAATATGTATATAACGCTTTAGGTAATGTGATAAAAATAATCCATCCTAATTCTACGGGCGATCCGCTCACATGCACCCATTATGAATATGAAACGGGCGGTTGTTCGTGCAGCGGCGGCAGCGGACAGCTCACAGCCATTACGCAGCCCGGCGGTGCGCAGATGCACCTTGACTATGACAATAACGGCAACCTGGTTTCACAGACCGATGCTTTGGGTAAAACAACCTTCTATGAATATGATTCCATGGGTCAGATGCTAAAGATCACTACCGCAGCAGGTAGGGAGCAGACCTACGAATATGATTTGCTGGGAAATATGATTTCCAGCACGGATTTCGAGGACAAAATAACAAAGTATGAATACGACTATCGCGGGCTCATGACCAAAACGTGGATGGAAAATGATCCTGTTACAACTGTTGACAACGATGTGCTGGTGGAGTATGTCTATGATGATACCGGGCGTGTGAAAATGGTCATTGACGGCAAAGGACAGGAAATCAACTTCAGTTATAATCAGCAGGGGAAAGTGGAACGGACAACATACGGAGAAGAAAATTATTACTCGAATGATGATGCAGTCCGGGATATTATAAATATTTACGATCCATATGGAAGGCTGGCAAAAACTGTTGCAAAAACATCCTACTTTAGTCCTGAATATGATCCTATTGAATATGCCTATAATGATGCTTCCGGGCAGTTAATCCGAAAGACGTTCACGAACTACGATGTCGGGCTGCAGCAGGACATTGTACGTTATGTGGATTACGAATATGATGGGGAAGGTCGTCTCATTGTGGCAGATGACTGGGCGTCCCGTAATGTAGGCAGCAGCGGTCATCAGTTTTCTTATGCGTCTTCCGGGCGATTAAATACCTACACGGACTATGATGGTGCGGAACTGCATTACACCTATGACAATATGGGTCGTGTGGCAGCGATGGATGCTTATGAGGGCAATAGTTATGAGTATGAATACAACCTGGCAGGACAGGTGGATACGCTGACGGCGCCGGGAGGCAAAGAATGGGATTTTTCCTATGACGAAGGCGGCAGGATTACGTCTTATACCTGGCCGAACGGGATGAGTACCCACTATGAATACGATGAGGATGGACGGTTAGCAGGTATCCAGCACCGGGAGGGTACGATAGTAGCGGAAGGATGGGCATATACCTTAAACGAGGGGGGGAACATCCGGCATATTGCCAATATCGCCGATGACAACAGCCTTGAAGCGTGGGAATATTGCTACTACGACAGTCGCAACCGTCTGGTGGAGGCATTGCGGCGGGGCGATCTTAGTATGCCGGATACATGTATTACTTACGCCTATGACAAAGCAGATAACATGACTGCGAAGATTCAGTATGATGCCCTGGTCTATAACCGTTTCTATGATACGGATACCTATTATCCCTGGACACCTATATCCGGTACGTGGAAACTGGTAGAAGATGGGAAGGGCGCTATAGGCTATGAATCGGAAGAGGGTACAAAAGAATTGTATGCCCGCCATAATGAAGGTAACCATGAAGCGTGGTTTTCTTTTAAGCGTGTGAGTGATTTTGATATAGCGGATGGATTCAGGGTGCGACTGCGTAACATCGATGCAGATAACTATCTCGATGTACGCTGGGCTTGGGGTGCATTGTTTGTAGAGGAACGGGTGAACGGCGTAGATACCGCGTTTCCATTTTTGCAGGAGGTGGGAGACGTACCGGACGTGTGGTATGATGCGTACGTGCAGTTGGAGGGCACAAGCGTGGTGCTATATGCTGGTATACGAGGTCAGGAGAGTGTGAAGATCGTGGAAGCGGAGACGGGTGTGCCTGTGGAAACGAATCGTATCAAGATTATTGTAACGGGCGCGGCGGAATTCTATTTTGATGATCTCAAGGTCATGAAACGGCAGTCAAGCGATAAGACCATGGGGTTCACTTATGGACCGGGCAATCAATTGACCCGAATCACCCGTGGGGACGGCGTAATCATCGATCCGGAATATGATGCATGGGGACGGACAACTCATCTGGAATGGAATATATTCGGTGCATCCTTTACCACAGACTATACCTTCTGGTTTGGCGATAA
>JAGLCZ010000348.1 GCA_023145975.1 Candidatus Hydrogenedentota bacterium
CAGAGATCATCACGAAAGTGATGGGTTACGAACGAAGGAGATATGTCGCAGTAACATATAGGTGAAAATGCGATTCAGGCATAATATCAGCAGGGCAATTTGTATGCCGACTTCTCCGATCCAGGCATATAGTGCCATAAGTAAAGCCATCATCAGGATACGTCCTACTGCAAGGGGAATTTCCCATGCACACAAGTATTCGATACGCTCATCGGGTCTTGAAGTAGTGCGCTGCATTACCTCAAAGCGTATACCTGTATGTGGGATGCCCACAAGAGGTAAGGAGACTGATCGAAGAAAGGCAAAGGCAATTAAGGTAGCCATAGTTATCTTCCACATTATGATGAAGCCTGCTGCTGACAGGGCGACTACACCCCAGAACATAAATGCGGAACGGGTTTTGGGTACTACAAAGCGTCCAACCAAATAGGCAGAAACGATGCTAATCAATCCCTGTAGTGAGGCATAGCCCCCCACCTGTACTTCACTGTTGGCTTGTGTATACATGATAATTGCAAGTAGGAAATGAAAGATGTGAAATGATCCCGCCAGTGATGCAGATGCCAGCAGGATGATACGCCAATCGCGATGTTTTTTGGGTGGAAATAAAGCAGTCTTCAGATGAAAAGGTTGTCCTTTTTGAGAATGAGGAATACGAAAACTTAATAGGCTCGCTATAAGGTAAATGAATAATGCTAGTGAAAAAATAATACGATAGCCGGTATGCGACGTGGGAGCGAAAGCGATAATGATCCCGCTTATCAGGGGTGCAAACAGGCGTGCTCCATTGTTTACTGTAGAAATCATGCCCAGGAAATATTCCCGATTACGCATACCGTTACTAAAATCATATTGAAAGGTGTTATTCCCTGCCCAGAAGAAGCCCCAGGTAACACCGAGTAAAGCACCAAGATGTGCGGCATACTGTGGAGCATCTTCGCGCAGGTACAATAAAAATGCGTAGTAGACGGCATGCAAAGCGAGTCCAATACGGAACACATGGGTGCGATCGTGGGATTTCGCATACCATCCAGCAAAAGTGAAAGCAAAAGGAGTTACAATATAGATCATCAAATAATGAATAAAGACCGTGTTAAAATCCAAACTATGGACATATAAATACACACTTACAAACACAGAACACAGGGAATCGGCTACACTATACAATGCATTCATAAATATAATGAGCCAGGCCTTGGGTGTAATATGGGTACGTTTTTCTGATTCAGGGAACACACGTATTTCCTCGACTGTTTCATATTTGTTATAATTAGCGCATGGGAAATATTGCGCTATTGGTAGCAGGAATCCCCATACTTTACCTGTTATGGAATATTATTTCAAAAAAATCAGGATATACAAACAACGCACGAGGAGATATTGAAGATGCAATGGACCAAAGTTCGTGAAAAATCCGCCGCGATAATCGCCATTCTTTTTGTTGTCATTTTCGGCACAGTCGCCGCAGCCTATTTTGGGTTCCACATTCCGATTGTAACAGATTTATTGGTGAAGGCAGGAATCCTTTAAGAAACGTTTCTAGTTGCGATCATTATTGCTCACTGGCGGAATCAAGAAGAAAAATGTCGTGATAGAATAAATGCATTGATTCCGTTAGTTTTCCATGTGCATGAATCGTGTTGCAGAAATACGTTATTTTTGTGTACACGTGTCGTCTTTTTATAGTTTCTCTTTTTCATTAAATACACCCTATAAAAGAATGTACGCTGGAAAAATATTCATACTTTCTTGGGAACGAGTTTTCTTTCTTGTGCGTACAAAGGATGATAGTAATGCCTTTTAATAAAAAAAATATCGCCTGGTGGGACCAGGGAGGCTCCGGGGATTCAAAACAATATGCTTCTCTTGAAGAAGCATTGCCTTATTTTGACCAACCTTTATATGTTTTAAAGGATACTAAAACTTCAGTTTATGCCGTAGGTGGAGAGTTACGACAGGATGCCGGGAGTGAAAAGGATACACTGCTTCCCGTTGTGGCCTTTGCGCCGGTTTGTTCCCCTGAGTTGCTGGGAGACCGCAATTTCTCTAATATACATGGTCTGAAATACCCCTGTTATGCAGGAAGTATGGCGCATGGAATTGCTTCGGTAGAGTTGGTGGAAGCAATGGGTAAAGCAGGTATGATGGGCTTCTTTGGGTCGGCGGGCTTATCTCTTGATGCACTGGAAGAAATTATAAAGAAGTTACATAACCGTATGCTGGGAAAACCTTTTGGCTTCAATCTCATTAATAGTCCCGGAAATACGGCATGGGAGAGAGGCGTTGTTGCCCTGTTTTTGCAACATGGTATACGACTTATTGAAGCATCTGCTTATATTCTTCCGACACCGGCTTTGGTAAAATACCGTGTAACGGGATTACGCCAGGATGCACAGGGGAAAATTTTTGCACCGAATAATATTATCGCCAAAGTATCGCGAAGTGAAATCGCAAAGCGCTTTCTTGAACCTCCGCCTGCCCGGCTTCTGAAAAAATTGCTCGCAACCGGAGAAATCAGCAAAGAAGAAGCACGTCTTGCCGCATTTATTCCTTTGGCGCAGGATATTACTGCCGAAGCAGATTCCGGAGGGCACACGGATCATCGCACAGCATTGGCAGTCTTACCTTCTATTCAGCGGGTGCGTGATGAAATACAAAGTAAACACGACTATGCACTCCTGCCGCGAATTGGATTGGCGGGGGGGATCGGCACGCCGCAAGCAGCGGCAGCAGCTTTTGCTATGGGTGCAGCTTATATCGTGACGGGATCTATCAACCAGGCTTGCGTCGAGTCGGGAACTTCACAGCGGGTGCGTGAAATGTTGGCACAGGCATTACAGACCGATGTGGCACGTGCACCTGCTGCTGATATGTTCGAAATGGGGGTGACAGTACAGGTTTTGAAACGGGGAACACGTTTCGCCGAACGGGCATCAAAACTATACGATTTGTTTAAGAAATATGAAAGTGTGGATGCCATACCGGAAGAAGAACGCCAGAAAATTGAGTCCACTATTTTCAAATCATCTTTCGATGAAATATGGGAAAAGACAACTTCTTTTTTTACGAAGAATAATCCGGAACAATTGGAAAAAGCTGCGAAAAATCCAAAACACAAACTTGCGCTTATATGCCGCTGGTATCTTGGAAGTGCAGTGCAATGGGCAACTTCAGGTGAGGAAGAACGGAAAAGTGATTTCCAAGTCTGGTGTGGACCTGCCATGGGAGCATTTAATGATTGGACTCGTGGCAGTTATCTGGAAGAACCTGCTAATCGTAAAGTTGCTGTAGTAGCCTTGCAGATGCTTCACAGCGCCACACTGTTGTTACGGATTCAGGCACTGCGTATGCAGGGGGTGGATATCCCTACTGATATTATCTGCAAAATGGGGCAGCCTGATTTTTCAGGATCTATAAATCCTGAAAATAACCAATAGTAAAAGAATCAAATTGCGGCTGACAGCAGCCAAAGATGAGGATATAGTATGAATCGTTCCAAACGTGCTTTCTATATTATGATCGTAATACTTCTCCTGATTATTGCCGACCACGCTACCAAGTGGGCTGCTATTCATTTCTTGAAGGAGACGGAAAATACTTATGTCTTTCTGGGAAATTTATTTCGTCTCGAGTATGCTGAAAATAAAGGGGCATTTCTGAGTCTTGGGGCAGAGTTGCCCGCTGGAATACGAACCTTACTCATGATCGGTTTCAATACACTGGTTCTTACCGGACTGCTTTGCTACCTTTTTGCGGTTAAACATATTGCATTGATTTCTGTAGGTGCGCTTACTTTGGTTGCCGGAGGCGGCATAGGCAATTTAATAGATCGTATCTTGCGCGATGGCTGTGTTGTAGATTTTATGAATATGGGTATTACTATCGGTAAGTTCAGTGTCCGCACGGGTATTTTTAATATCGCTGATATGGCTATTATGGCGGGACTATTTTTTATCATCTCTCACGAATTATTAAATCTTCGAAAAGGGGATATTGAGGAAAAGAAATAATAAAGGCACGAAAATTATAATTTGGAAACCTCGCGGCGAATTGTTTAAGTAACAGAAAAATATTGTAAGGTAGATTTTCTATGTATATTGTTTCATTATTACCGCTAATGCTTTCTTTGGTGCTTTCTGGTCAGGAACAGGAGGGAGTTATATTGCTCCACGGGCTTTGTCGCACCGACTCAAGCATGAGTAAAATGGAAAGAGAACTGAAAAATTCCGGCTTTATTGTTAAGAATGTGGCTTACCCATCTCGCAAGGAAAGTATTGAGAAATTAAGCAATGACGCGGTTGGTACGGCATTAAAAAGTGCGGATTTAAAGGATTGTTCCAGGATTCATTTTGTGACGCACTCCATGGGTGGAATCCTGTTGCGAAGTTATTTTAACCGACATACCTGTGAACGGATGGGACGTGTTGTTATGTTGGGTCCACCCAACCAGGGAAGCGAAGTTGTAGATACACTAAAGTCCTGGTATCTTTTTCGTAAACTAAATGGACCTGCCGGCAGCGAAATGGGAACAAAGAAGAATTCGACGCCAAATTCGCTGGGTCCAGTTGAGTTCGAATGTGGCATAATTGCTGGAGACCGTTCTGTCAATTGGATTAATAGCCTTACAATGATTGATGGAAAAGATGACGGAAAGGTTTCTGTGGAGCGAACAAAAGTTGCGGGAATGAAAGAACACCTTATTCTTCATGTAACCCATACGTTCATGATGAAGAATAAAAAGGTTATTGCAAATACAATCCGTTTTCTAAAGACGGGAACATTCTCTGATACAAATGATTAGAACGTATATCGGATCAAAACAGAACTTACTATATCCCATAATCATTAGCACGAATCGATATTTTATTTTTCTATGCTACTTGTTATTTGATCGGGTATGCTTGAGAAACCATTGATAAAGTGCCGGGTTATTATAGGTTTCTGACCAGGAGTTGTGCCCAGCATCAGGGTACACAGTAAACTTAACATTGCCACCAACCTTCTTCAAGGCATCCACCATTTCCCGGGATGCCTGTAGTGGAACCACACTGTCTTTTGCGCCATGAAATACCCATACGGGGAGGTGGGGAAGTGCGCGTGCGACGTATGGATCGCCTCTTCCGCAGATGGGTGCAATGGCCGCAAAGCGGTCAGGATATTCGCAGGCAAGCCGCCAGGTACCAAAACCACCCATGCTCAGACCCGTAACATAGATTTTATCTTCGTCAACACGATAAGTTGCGACAATGTGGTCAAGCAACGCACTGAGCGTGTCTATTTGCTTTCCTGAACTCCACCATTCATCTTCGGGGCATTGCGGTGAAACAACGAGAAAGGGGAATGTTTTATTTTCCTGGGCAATCTGTTTGGGCGGACCGTGCATTTCAACCATTTTCAAATTGTTACCGCGCTCTCCCGCACCGTGAAGAAATAAAATAAGGGGCCATTTTTTCTGTGATACAGCATACGTATCAGGAATATAGAGCAGATAATTTACTTCTACAGATTTTATGACTTCTGTATTGAACGATTGCGGGTGTTGCCCAGTGTCCGGTGTTTTTAAGGGTGAATGGGTGATGCATCCTGCATTGCAAAGCATGACTATGGTGATGAGGAAAAATATTCCTGTTCGTCTTTTCATTTTTCTTCTCTTTCTTATGCCCAGGTGTATTGAGGTATTTTCAGTAATTCCCCATCCTTTAAGGCACTTGTATGTGCAACAATCCCTGAAACAGTCATATTTAATGCCCAGGCAATATTCACAAGGGGAGTACGATTCTCAAGAAGTGCCTCTACAAACTCGTTCGCCAGGTATCCATGCGATCCACCATGGCCACCGGCACTCATAGCCGGGGGGAGTGGCGGCTTATTTAAGTCAACACCTGATATTTCTGCAATCCCCTTGTAGTCCATGCCCTGCATACTTCCTTTTTCCCCTCGTACACGTCCCTTTTCACCACCATATCCGGGAGTATCCCAACTTACCCCCATTCGCGCCATGCCCCCCTCACTTGTGCGAAACAGGGCTATTTCTGTACCAAAAGGATTTTGGTAGCGATTATTAGCAGGGATAAACTCATCTAGGGTACTGGCAGTACCCATACAGGAGACTTCAGTAAAACTTCCACCGCTAATGGTAGTGTGATAGGCATTGGAGTGGGTGGGATACCATTGTGGTGGTAACCCTACACGCCACCCGCGAAAGGAAGGTATTGGAACCGGGGAATAGTGATAATATTCCCCTTCTGCATACAGCAGTTTACCGAAGCCGCCAGCCTTGTATATTTCGCGCATGGCATAGGATTCATTGTGAAATGCCGATGTCTCAAACATCATATATTTTAACCCTGTGGCTTTCACTGTTTCATACAGCTGCTCTGCATCTTCCAGTGAACCAAACACAGCGGGAACGGCACAGCCTACATGCTTGCCATGCCGGAGTGCCTGAATACAATGCCACGCATGGGCAGGCGCATCGGTGGCGATAAAGACGGCATCAATGTTGTCATCTTTAATAAGCTCTTCCAGTGACGGGTAGGTTTTTTCACATTGGCAAACTTTTGCGAGTTCTGCACATCGGTCTGGAATCAAATCACTTACAGCAACAACATCTATATTCGGATGATTCTGAAAACCAAAAGAACCACCAAACTTGCACACGCCATAGCCCGCGATACCCAGACGTATTTTTCGGTCGGATACGGGTTTCCAGACAACACCTTCCTGGATCGTGGTGTCTGTTTGATCAAACCCCTGCATGATTTTATCTTCGGCAGTGGAGGAGAAGGGGATACTTGCGGCTCCGATACCTGCCGTCGCAGAGAATAAAAAAGAACGGCGTGAGAACCCGGTATTTTCAGTCTGTTTTTTCATGATACATTTCCCTTGTTTATAACTATGCTCATATCCTGTCCACAAGACGTAAGAATAAACGTAAGGGGGGAATCAGATCAAGAAGATACTAAAAGCCATCTGGTAACCCAAATGTCACCAGATGGCTTGGAATCGTATTAGTTACTATTCTTTTTCAGATATGTATCTGAACGCATAAAGCATTCTTCTAATGATCGCAGACATTCTCGCCGGATTTAAGTTCACCAGCCATGAAGTTACTTACAATCTTTTCCGGGCTTTCTGCAGGGGCACCCACAAGCACTTCAATATTTTGTGCTGTGAATAAATCCTGAGCACGTGAACCCATTCCGCCGGCGATAATCATATTGGCTCCCTGCTCTGCCAGCCAGGGGGGAAGCAGTCCAGGTTCATGGGGGGGAGGATCAACATTAGTACGGCTGGAGATTGTCTTTGTATCCAGATCAACATCCATCATGGCAAATTGGCTGCAATGACCAAAATGCATGGCAAGTTTACCGTCAGCTAAGGGGATAGCAATACGCATAGTCGTTTTTTCCTTATCGGGTTGTTTTGAAACGCTTTTCTTTAAAGGACATTCGGTGTCACGATCTGTTATAGAGGTAATGATATTCCGCATAATGGCGGCAGTAGGGGATGATTTATAGTGGTGAACGAATACTTTTCCGTTATCGCAGGACTCTGCAATTTGCGGATCCATGGGGATGGCACCCAGGAAGGGAATCTTCATATCCGTCGCAATTTTTTCGCCTCCGCCAGTCTGTAATATGGAGGTAACCTCATTGCATTTTGGACAGATAAATCCGCTCATATTTTCGATGATACCAAGTACAGGTACGTGGAGCTGCCGACAGAATGTAACGGATTTACGAACATCGATGGTTGCCAACTTTTGTGGAGTAGTAACTACTACTGCGCCATCCAAATCTTCAATAAGTTGGCAGGCGGAAAGTACTTCATCCCCTGTTCCAGGCGGTGAATCAATGATAAGATAGTCAAGATCGCCCCAGGCAATATCCTTAAGAAATTGTTTGATCACGCCTATTTTCATCGGACCACGCCAGATAATGGCATCATCCGGGTTACGGATCAGAAATCCCAATGACATGACCTTCATATCACCCAGTTCAACGGGGAGCATACCATCCTGGCTTCCTTGAATACTTTCATTTTCCAAACCAAGTAATGTAGGTACACTGGGACCGTGAATGTCTATATCGAGTAATCCAACCCGTTTTCCCGACAGCATCAGTGCTGTAGCAAGATTTACTGCAACAGTGCTTTTACCGACACCTCCCTTGCCGGACATCACAATAATCTTGTGACGTATGCGACAGAGACGCTGATGCAGTTCCTGGCGTTCTTTATACTCTTCAGAAGTCTCGTCAGGTTCCTGCGTCTTTGATGAACAGGCGGCCTGGTCACAGGACGAACAGCTTTCCTGTTGGCAGGCTTCTTCTTTCTCTACTTGGTGTTTCATAAAATTCTCCACAGTTGCTTTTAAGGTGTTTGATGCAAGCAAGGCGCAGTGCTGATGAGCTTCGGGCATGCCGCCAAGTGCTTCCAGAATATCTTGTTGTTTAATGCGCAGTGCCTCGCGCGGGGTCTTTCCTTCTGCCAGTTCGGTACACATGCTACCACAAGCGCATGAGGGACCGCATCCTGTGGTGGTAAATCCAACTGCTGACACAAGACCGTCATCGACATGAAGCCAGAATTCCATGGTATCACCACAGGGACCTGTTATGCTTGCATAGCTGTCCGGTTCTTCTAATTCGCCATAATTTCGTGGATGGGTAAACCGTTCCACTGCTTTACGAGAGAATCTAGCTGTCATATTCTATCGATGTCCCTGAAAAGAATAATACTTGTGATTATGAGGTGGAAATAATAGTTTGAATACGTGTCCATAACGCATTTATATCTTGTGCAGCAATACTTTCCGGAAACATAAGTACCGGCTTCCCGCACACCTGCGCTTTAGTCACTGCTATATCATACCTGATTCGACCTGCCGGAATCGCCCCTGCCTCTTGTGCTCTTGCTTCTATCTGCTGTGTCATCGCCTCGTTGATATCCCATTTATTTACACACACGGCTGTGGGTATCTTAAAATGCTTCGTAAGCTCAAGAACCCGTTCCAGATCATGTTGTCCGGAAACAGTGGGTTCTGTAACTGCCAGAACAAGGGAAGCACCTGTTACGGAAGCAATTACCGGGCAGCCTATTCCAGGAGGTCCGTCTACAATAATAAGCGAATGCTCATTGGCTTCGGCGAGTTTTTTGGCTTCACGACGTACCGTTGCTACAAGTTTTCCTGAATTTTCTGCGGCGGTATTGAGGCGTGCATGGGTCATTGGACCGTAATCCGTTTCAGAAATCATCCATTCACCACAGAGCTGCTCCGGAAAATCAATAGCCTGTACGGGACAAAAGCGGACACATACACCGCAGCCTTCACATGCGACAGGATCAATGGTAAAGGTTGCGTTTCCTGCCCCTTTTCCATCCATCTTCACCGCATCAAAGCGGCAATGGGCAAGACATGCGCCACACTTGGCACAGTCTTCCTGCCGGATTATTGCTGCATGACCGCTATAAAAGTCATGGCGTTCTTTAATATTCGGGGCAAGTACAAGATGTAGATCTGCGGCATCTACATCACAATCTGCTAGAACGGCGTTATCTGCCAGCTGGGCAAATGCTGCAGTCAGGCTTGTTTTACCTGTGCCGCCTTTCCCACTTATTATTACAAGTTCTTTCATTGTAGAGGGGTTTCCATTTTAATTCAAAGCAGGTGCGTTGACCTGTATTTCTTTTTTAATTTTTTCAAATAGATCCTGAAATAACTTTTTATATTCGGGAAGTGCATCGACCATAAGTTCTCCCCGAGAATATGCCTCTGCAATTCTGCGATCATCCGGAATTTCCATGATTATCGGTATATCTTCCTGTTGACAAAAAGTATGTACCCGCTCATCGCCGATACCGACTCGGTTTACTATCACAGAAAAAGGAATACTGAGTTCCCGTACCATGTCAACGGCCAGGCTCAGATCGTGCAGCCCGAACGGGGTTGGCTCTGTTACAAGTAACACGTAATCAACTTTACGCAGTGTTGTTATTACGGGACAGGACGTGCCCGGAGGCGCATCAAGAATCGCTGGCATATCGCTGCCGATACACTTCTTTACTGCGTTGATAAGAGGCGGCGCCATAGCCACACCGACATCAATACGACCATGAACTAACGTAATATTTTCGCTTTGAAATGTTTCTACAGTGCCAATACGTTTTTCGCTTTCCGTGATAGCGTGCTGGGGGCATACTTTCATACACCCGCCACAGCCATGACACATCTCAGGAAATAAAATGGGGGCTTTCCCAAAGGAGATAATGGCACTGTACTCACAGAACGTACCACAGGCATTGCATCCTGTACATATAGAAGCATCTACTTTCGGAACCGCTATATTAATTGTGGTACTATCAAGTTTCTTTCCGTGTAAAAACAAATGGGCATTGGGTTCTTCCACATCACAGTCGAGTAATTGTGTCTTTTCTTCAAGGGCGCGGGCGAGATTTGCCGACACGGTCGTTTTTCCCGTACCCCCTTTGCCTGATGCTACTGCCAGAATCATACCCAGTGCCCTTCCACATCAGAGCCGCCAGCTTCGGATAGTTTGCCGTCACGGTATAATGCCAACGCTTCAGCTACCGTAGATGCTTCAGAGGTATAAATTTTAACGCTTGCAGCGTTGAGTGCACGAAATGCGTTAGGACCACAATGCCCTGTGACCACTGCTGTCGAACCTGTTTCCACCACTTTTTGAGCGGATTGAATACCGGCACCCTGAGCCGCGTTGAGATTCTGTTCATTGTCCACGATTTCAAAAGAAGCGTTATCCAGGTCGTAGACCAGAAATTTTGGAGCACGCCCAAAACGACTGTCCAACGGTGCTTCAAGCGTATCGCCTGATACGGTAAATGCTATTTTCATCTTCTTCTCCTTGTGTTGAAATGGGGTCACGCCATTCATTGAAATGACGTGACCTATATTCATGAATTATTTCATATTCTTTTCTATTTCGGAAAGACGCTTGTTGATGGCTGCTAACTGCTGCTGCAATCCCTCAGTATCGGCTACGGTTTCCCGGTTGGGTACAGCAACTGTATTATTGCGTATTCCTCCCGGTGTTCCTGCAGCGTAAAACATGTTACGCCTACCGCGGCCACCACGACCGCGTATTCCATTGTTACGTCCTGCAGTCGGGTTTGCATGTCCAGGTGTTTCAGATCCTGCACAATATCCAGCTGCACGTCCAGTCATAGAGCCCATACCGTTGGGTCCGGTTCCATCTCCTCTTGGCATAATAGTACTCTCCTTTCAAATAAGGGTGATTAGGTTACACGTATCAACGCTACGCCGCATTTCGGACATATTTGCGCGCTGCAAGGCACGCCGCGTTGATGCGCTATTTCTTCGTTACATTGTGGACAAACGCAATTGCCGACAGGTCCGCCTGCTGCGGTACCGCCCATGCGCCCGCGTCCGCCTTGACCTCCGCCACCACCTT
>JAGLCZ010000349.1 GCA_023145975.1 Candidatus Hydrogenedentota bacterium
GATAAAGCAGTAGTACCGCTGCTCTATGAAGGGCGGCATGTGGAACAGCATGTGGACGCTCAGGGGATTGACAGTTGGTTTGAACGCATTACAGCATCGCTCAGCAAAGAACAGGCAGCGGACTTGAAGAAGAAGTTTGCCACAACGGACCAGCTGAATAAAGCAGAACAACGGATTATGGCGATTGCCTGGGATATTGGACAACATTATCGGGATAACTGGCAGGGAACAGGATTTAAAGGACAACTGGTAGCACAGGATAAGGCAACGGCATTATGCTATAAAAAATATCTTGATGAGTTTAGAATGGTGTCTTCTGATGTACTTGTCTCGGGTCCGGACGATCGGGAGGGTGAAGAAGATCTATACAAGGAAAACAAACAGGAAGTACAACGGTTCTGGAAAACGGTATTGCAGAAATACGGCAATGAACGGCAGTACAACAAAATGTTGATAAACGCCTTTAAGAATGGGGAGGAACCGGAAATTATCATTGTCGTGGATAAATTACTGACCGGGTTTGATGCGCCGCGCAACACAATTTTGTACCTTACCCGCAGACTGAAAGATCACACGCTGCTGCAGGCCATAGCACGGGTAAACCGGCTGTGTGAGGGTAAGGAATTTGGGTATATTCTGGACTATCGGGGCATATTGGAAAATCTGGACCAGGCCCTTGACTTGTACAGTAATCTATCGGAATTTGACGGCGTGGATTTGGAGGGTATCTTGACGGATATTCGGGTGGAGGCAGGAACCTTGCCTCAGAAACATTCTGTGCTTTGGGATACCTTTAAGGAAGTCCGAAATCAGAGTGATGAAGAGGAATACGAGATTGCCTTGGCGGATGAAGCGTTGCGCCAAAAATTCTATGAACGCCTTTCTGCGTATGGGCGTACATTGGCACTGTGCCTGTCTTCCACATGGTTCCTGGAAAACACATCCCAGAAAAAGATTGACAAGTATCAGGTTGACCTGAAGTTTTTTTCAAAACTACGCATGGCGGTACGGCGACGCTATGCCGAAGTAGTGGATTTCTCGGAATATGAACCAAAGATACAGAAGTTGCTTGATACTCATGTGGGTGCTGGTGAGGTGGAACAGATTACAGGGTTGGTGAACATATTTGACAAGGATGCTTTTGCGAAAGAATTGGACAAGGTAAATGGCGCTGTCGCAAAAGCGGATACCATTGCCCATCGTACAGCCCGCACGATTCATGACCGGATGCAGGAAGACCCTGCGTTTTACAGACAGTTCTCCCGGATGCTGGAAGATGCAATACATGCTTTTCGTGAGCAACGTCTCAAGGCAAACGAATACTTGAGCAAGGTGACGGAAATCATGAAAGCCGTGCTGAATAGAACAGGTGATGATATCCCTGCAATACTCCATAATCATGATGTGGCGAAAGCATATTACGGGTTGCTTCGTGAGACGCTCAAACGATTTGATGGAATGACAGATAGGTTCGAAGAACA
>JAGLCZ010000035.1 GCA_023145975.1 Candidatus Hydrogenedentota bacterium
TCGAAGCAATGGCAGAAAGTCTGGGGTGCATCCCGGGCATCAGCGAACAGCAGGGACTACTGGCGCGTATTGCCAGAAGCGCCATGGAAGAATCGACGTTTCTGGAACAACTGCAGCAAGGCCTTCGCAGCAACGATCCCATCCAACTGCAAGAACTGATGCAATGCGTTAACAGTACGCTTGACGTCTTGTGTGCCGACACGGTATTGAACGAAAAAACCGTCAGCGCACTGTAGGCAGCGCAATCACAAAAATACGCACCGTCCCAATACCTGCCCCCAACGCAAGAAATTTATTTGGGCGGCGCAGGAAAAAATACGCTCTCATTCGGGGTAGTCCATTTTACGCGGGAAACATACAAGGCGCCTTTCGCGCCACGGGCACGCATCACATCGTTCCACACCCCTTCGCCAACGGTTACCCAGGATTCGTGTTGTGTAATCGGTGCTGCACCAAAATTACCCAAAGCAGCACCCCGTTCAGGAATTAACACCCGTTCCGTGTCGCGCATTACCTGCAGCGTATCCCGGTTAACCTCCGCAATAAATAACGGTGCACGATTGCGCATGATGTGGTCATTGTCCGCACCTCGTCGCGTGTAAGTTAAATACAGCCCGTCCGTATGCACCAGCCAATGCTGCTGCGTATTATATGAACCCAGTTCCCCACCCTCCTCAAACTGCCAGGGGCGGACAGCCGCAAAGTGAAGACCATCTTTGCTCGACGTCACATAGCCCTTTTCATCATTACGTAACGTCAGGAAATACCGGTCCCCGTAACGCGCCAGCGACGGCTCGCACAGCCCCCGTCCACCGGGCACAGCCATCTCTGTACCGTTCTCAATATAGCGCAGGGTCTCCCCATCAAAAGAACACCGCGCCACGGTTACCGAAAAATCCTCTTTGGCGTTCTTCCCAAAATAGAGGGGCAGCAACAGCGAACCGTCCGGCTCTATCAGCCATTGGGAACAGGCGTTGCGCGAAAAATCGAATTTCGGGAGTGCCGGCATCTCCAGCACTTTCCAACCCGACCACTGGCGTGCTGCGGGATCATACACGGCATAGGCTGTCTGATCCGACCGTTCAATCCCTTCCAATAATTTCCCGCCGGGCCGGTAATATAACTGTGCGCCAATTGCCAACACCTTGCCCGTAGGCGGATGATACCCCGGTGTAACATCACACACGGCAAGGATGGTATCGTCCGGTCCGTCACGCCAAACCAGTTCAGGTATTTCTTCGGGACCCGTCCAGGTCTCCCCCATGTCCTCACTGTACAGCGCATACATACCTGAGTAGAAATCCGACACCTGTAAATGCTTCTGCAAGGTCATCAGCACGGCAGGAGCCCCTTCTTTCCCTGCCCCCGGTATGGCAGTAACACGCGGATGAAACCACACAAAGGCACCGTCATCATGTTCCACTACCGTATCCAGCGTGATACTGAAGGATTCCGCTCCAACGGGGAATGCACTGCACAAACCTACCGTGATACTCAGGAAGAAACAGACACGAACGCAATGAATACACACGAGGGAAATCTCCTTTTCATCTGGATGAGGAAAAATAATCTTCACACGTAACAATGAAAGATAGTATATACTTTTATGCGCCACAAAGAGAATGGATCGAATCAAGTCATCTGAAATATTACCGAATGTGGTATTGTCGCGCCATAAGACACCTTACCGAAAACCAATTCCAACAGGAGGTAATTCTATGGCTGGCGAACAAGTTGAATTGTTATTGAAGGAGTAGCGTAAACGGTATAAAGATGCAGCATGTAGCAAGGATAAATCAACGTTGTTAGATAAATTTTGCAAATTAGTAAATTATCATCGCAAGTACGCGATCCGCATTTTGGGTGAATTGGAACCAATCTCCAAGAAATAAACATATCCCGAAAGGGATAATTTTCAATCTGGAATCTCTTCTGACCTGATAGGGGTACTGAAATAATCTTATCCCCCATCTCCGGAATGCGTATCGAACTTACTCTGAAACCATGCGAATCAAGAAAAGCCCAATGGGAAAATGCCGAATCCACTATGCCGGGTATTGAAAGCAAATAACCGTTCCAATACAGTAATAAACCTTATTTGAGGTAAAACACTACTGCCGCCCCCTTCTCACCTGTTTATATATCAGCATGTTAGCCGAAATGCGAATTTGGCATGATACGTGCTTTACCAGGTGTATGGAAAAGCGAAGCTGCCTATACCTGCTGCTGTTTTGCACCCTCTTCGGTGCAGTGGAAGCACAGTCTGAAATAACACTCACCCTATCGCCCCAGAAGTATGCCGCCTTACCGGGCGATCTATTCCCTGTGGACTATATCGTCGCCTGGACCGGTGAGCCCCATGCCTATACCGTATTGCCGCCCGTGCTTCCTGCGTTGGACTGGGGTACGGCAACGCTGCTGAAGATGCAGGCGAAACGCGACGGGGAACGGCATGAAACCCACCTTATCATCGGGTATCAGGCGCAAGATGCCGGTACCTACACCGTACCCGCCTTTGATATTCGCTTGCTGGAAGGGAGTGGTGATGCCGAAGATCGCATTACCGCCGTAGACGAAACGCTGCCCACGCAAGTGGTTGAAGCCGCCGCCATCGAAATTGTTTTTCGCCCGTCCCGTGCCGGTCTATGGATAGGAGGCATTGGAAGCGGCCTGCTTCTTTTCGGGGGACTGCTCTGGTATCGGGCGCGAAAAAATCGCGGCAAGGAAACGGACACACCGACTCGCTCCCCGCTCGAAGAAGCACAGGCAATGCTGCATGAAGC
>JAGLCZ010000350.1 GCA_023145975.1 Candidatus Hydrogenedentota bacterium
CCCAAACTGGACAAGCCAGTACCATACCAGACTTAGCCCTGCGAATGTGCCCGCTTTGTCCAGTTTGATAGCCTGCGACGTCTTGACTCTACAGCACGCTTCACCTATTTTATCTTAAGGTTAAAAATAGGGGATCAATTATGGAAACGCTACTAGATTTCTACAGTGACGACATCTTGGGACAGATAGGTTGTTTTGACCGTGTTATTATTTCAGGAAGTATTATACCTTTCAATTATGCGCAAGGCATGGCTGGCTTCCTATTTTCTAAAGGCATAAAGATATTCGATTTTAAAAAGTTTGCAGAGCCCTTTCGTGCTTCCATTCGCAATACTGCAAGCCAACAGGCCAAACAAAATAATTTGAGTATTGTGCATGTTAATTCCTATAAGATCCGGAAGGAGAAAATAGTTTCCGATATACTTGAAGAACGTGGAATGGATCCCGGTCTAGTTTGCATACTCAGCGCCATGGAGCAGTGCTCGACTTATATACCCTGGCACAACAAAAAGACTCATAAAACATACTTAAAATACTCAACCGCCAAATGTCTTCATTACTACTATTATTTCATTGACGAGCTACTGGGACTTATGTATGTCCGCATACCAACGTGGCTTCCTTGTCGAATTCAGGTTTACTTCAATGGTCACAACATGCTGGCCAATAAGTTGCAGAAAGCCAATATTAATTTTCACATGCTCGATAACTGCTTCGATCATATAGATGATTTCACTAAAGCCCAACAGCTATCAAGTAATTTTGATGTGGCTAAAATTCATCAAAGACTCAATCGTCGCATGGGAGAACTTTGTCCGTTCGTAAAGCAACCTGGTTTTTCTGTTCACTGGAGTGTTATGCAAGCTGAGTATGCTACAGATATAGTTTTCAAATCCAGAGAGAGGCTTCAGAAGATATATGATGACTTGGTAACCACAGCTGTACACGCAGTGAAGGTTGAACAGGTCTCTTCATTTCTGGGACATAAACTAACAGCCAATTCTCTATATGAAGCAGGAACAAAGTACAGCGTCAGAATTGAAGGCAAGGTAGTGAAACATCACTACAGCAAAGCTTCAATAAAGATGTATGACAAGTTCGGACTGGTACTGAGGATTGAAACCACAACCAACGACGTCTCTATGTTTAAGATCCACCGTGAGGTGACGCATAGAGACGGTTCAACAGAAATGAAGAATGCCGGAATGAAGAAGAACATCTACTGTCTGCATGACTTGGAGAGAGTCTGTCGCAGTGCCAATCACAGATACCTGCAGTTTATATCTGCAATAGAAGACCGGCATGTCGGTCGTAAGAAGCTTGATAAAATAAGTCACACCGTCCGTGATAACTCGCGTAACTACAAAGGATTCAACTTTTTTGATACGTCAGATTTAAAATTGTTTATTACAGTCGCTCGCGGTGAGTTTAACCTACGCGGCTTTTCAAACAAAGACATTCGACAGTACATTGACAAAAATTCGGGACAGGTTTCGAGATTGCTTAAGAGGCTACGTAACCATGGCATGATAAAGAAGGTTGGGAAATCATATCGTTACTATCTCACAGAACTGGGAAAACAAGTGACAATGACGGGACTGAAATTAAAAGAACTCTTCATTTTACCTGAGCTCAACTTCAGCAGGAACTAAAAAATATCCTGCCACAATATGGCAGGATTTGTCTGATAAGGGCCTAAAGGGGTAAGATGTGATAGCCCAGGGGCGACGAAGTCGCATTAAACGCAACTTCGTTGCCCCTGGGTTAACACGCCCACACATTATCGGTCGCCCTGCAGGGGCGATACAAAAATTGTGGTTAACTGCATGAACTGGGTAATCGTAAAAATTACTGAACCAGTAGAGTAACCTCGGGGGCTTGTTCCCGAGGTCCTCGTCAAACCGTAGATAGAGATTTCCACTATACGGCTTTCCCGTTATCCTTGTCGTAAGGCATGCACAGGGAAGCCCGAATCTGCTGTTTTCAAAATGGTTCATAACCCATCCGCCGAATTCCGGCATAGAGGCTTTCTCCATCTTTGAGAGGTCGGCATTTTCGTTG
>JAGLCZ010000351.1 GCA_023145975.1 Candidatus Hydrogenedentota bacterium
ATTTTTCTAAATCACTGGGATTCTTTTTATTGCAAATATCTTCCGGATACACCACATGCACTTTCGTATCTTTACACGTACCAAAACGGTTAACGCGACCCAAACGCTGCACCATGGAATCAAGTGTGGAAAGATCGCAAACCATGTGATCAGCATGGAGGTCCATGCCGACTTCAGCTGCAGAAGTAGCAATCAAAAATACAGTTTGGTCGAGAGTGCCCTCCGTGAGAAAAGGCTTCATGCCCGGTTGTTCCAGTAACAGGTCGCGCTCGCGTCCGCGAATCCGACCCGTGAGAACAGATACTCGTTGTGCAGCGTTTTCTTGAAGTGCTTCGCATATTCCAACAGCGACTTTCTGTGCATCTTCCGGGCTACGAAGAAAAACGATAACTCGACAGGAACTCGATTCAAAGGCTTGCGCTAAATCAGCGGTTTTTTCCTGCAAGAGCTTTCCATCTTTTTCTATGCTATGTAAAAAAAGGTTTTTGGGGGCTGTTAGTCGTTCCTTAATAATCGTATGGGATTTATCATCATCATCCAACACAAACGATTCGTCTTCGTTTCCACCGCCTTCGATATGTGTTGCGGATAATTCAAGTACGCGCATCTGCGGAAGCCTGGTTGGTTCTTCGCGGGAAATACATCGAAACGATTGTACACTGCGAAGCAATTTTCCAAAGGCCGGACTTAGATGCGCTTCATCATGGACGAAGAGGCAGTCACAACCCAGCAGCCCGGCATGAAGCGGGCGCGTCCGGCGCGTATCACCGTAACCGGAAAAAAGAACCTTACTGCCAATCATGTCGATCGTTCCCACAATAATGGCGGGTCGTGCCGGACTCGACTTCCACTCCTGGTTATCAGCAAATTCCCCCCGCAATGTGCTGACAGCGAAGGGAGCCCTTTCATTTGAAGCAAGCGGATCCATCGCGTGAAGCGTACAAGCAGCTTTATGCAATTTGGAATTTTCATCCTCCAGTGCCTTACCCATAGTGTCCCGGATAGAACAAACCAAATCACTGGCTTGATCAACTATGGTACGTCGATTTACAACATACACCAATCGCCTCGGCAAGTTTTTATTTTCAGCCAATGCCAAAAGCCATAGAGGTATAACGGAAGTTTTTCCAAGTCCCGTCGGTATGTCACAAACCGGCGGAATCTCGTTTTCCAGAAATTTCCCATAAATACGCCTTTGCCAGGGAAATGGTTTCAAACCAAGTAGAGTTTCAAACTGTTCCTCAAATTCCATATTTATTCTCCCTTGCATATAAATCGCTGTTTGGAAGATTATGGCACCGCATATCTCTTCTGGACGGCGTCGGCGCGTTTATATGATTTTTTGCATAATATTTTGGATTAAAGGTTTTGCTAAGCATACCGTAACATCGTGTTTCGTTTTCTAATTCTGTCTTTAACAAGTTCGCCTCCTGCAGGATATTCTGATGTGAATAATCCAGGTGTCAGGGTTCGTCTTCTGGATAATCCAGTCGTTTGTTTTTGTCTATTCATACTGTGTTCCTCTGTGCATAATATAGTATTATCTTTCCGAAAGGGGGAAACTTAATAAATTTATACTAAAGTGGAGGAGAAATCAAGTTCGTAATTAAAAGCAATCTGCACCCCGTAATCACAGAACGATTCAGGGTTACATTACGATGCTGCACCGTAATATATTCTCTTTTTCCCCAACGGAATTTCATAATAAATCAATTCCTCTTTCCCCTGCTTCTCCACGCTCGTCGGGGCGCATCTGCATGTGTGTCCGTCACACCCCGGTATCCGCTTAAAACTCATCCTCAAAGGGAGTCGGCGGCACCGCTTCAAAAGCACCCGCTTTGATGAGGTCTTCTTTGGCGTCATCGGTAAAGGGGCGTACTATCATAGAGTAGCCAAGCCAGATGAGAAGGATTACAGCACATACAGCACCCCAGGTGATCACATCATTGATCCAGAGCGGATAGGGCTGTACGGTTTTATTATTGGCTTCCGATTGTTTTACAAAGCGAAAGGAGCGGCTTGTTTCTTTTACTTTCGTACAAACAAGATATTGGTCTACAAAAGCCTCCGGTTCCACATCGAGGAAACGGCAGTAGCTTCGCAGGAAACCAACTGTGTAGGCTTGCTCGGGCATCTGCTCGAAAACACCGGACTCGAAAGCCTGCAGGCAGTGAGCGGGCACATGGGTGCGAGCGCGAGCGCCTTCGATAGAGAAGCCCATGGCTTCCCTTCGCTCACGCAAGACCATTCCGGAAAAATTATTTTCCTTCATGCCAAGTTATCCTTTTCCGTAGTGGCAACGAGTATTTCCCTTGCCTTACTCCCCGTATGGGGACCTACGATACCTTTTAATTCCATCATATCAACTAATCGAGCGGCTCTAGTATACCCTACACGCAGTCTTCTTTGCACCATTGATATTGAAGCTTGTCCCGTATCGAGTACTACCTGCACGGCATCCTCAAAAAGCGGATCTTTTTCCTGCTCCAAATTGCCCAGAGTTCCTTTAGTTTTCCCGAAGTTTTCAATCTCATCCCGATATTGGGGTGGTGCCTGTCGCTTCAGGTAGGCGATAAGTGCCATCATCTCCGGGTCGCTCACAAAGGC
>JAGLCZ010000352.1 GCA_023145975.1 Candidatus Hydrogenedentota bacterium
GAAACCACCAGTCTGTTTTTTTTCTTGCGTCGTGGACTGAACGATACCGCCTTTTCCGTATTTACGAAATAAATCATCTGAGTTTTTATTGGGGAATAACTTTGTTAAAAGTTTCTCAATGTGCCCTTTTGTTTTACATTTCCAGCAAGTAAAAATTTTGGTGGTTTTATTTACCCCAAGATGTCCACCAGTATCATTGCCACAAAACGGGCAATTCATGCCAACCCACCCCTTACCCACATTAGAACCAGAGTAAAACAGTGGGATATGATTATCATTGAAGCATTTTTCAAAGTCGAAATTTGATTTTTGTTTAGAGGTCATCTATGCTGTTCCCCATCCAACCTTGTTCAAAATAGATAGTTAATCGTTCAGCGAAATGCTCTGTCATCCATTTACAGGAAGGGTCAAATACATCTACAATGGTGATTGTGTCTTTTGTTTGTGTGCGTCGCCAGCCGCGCCCGATACTTTGTATTGTCTGTATTTGTGATTTACCTCCACCAGCGATTATGACAGCGCCGAGAGACGGGATATCTATGCCTATTTTCCATACATTGCTACCAATGACGGTCATAATCTTTTTATCTATGAGAGCTTTCTTGATGCGAGTGCGTTCTTCTTGTGGAACTCCCTGATACACGAATGGGATATTTCCGAGATTGGTATGTGAGGCTCTTGCCTGTAAATTTTGCCCATGTTCAATCATGTTGACCAACAAGAGGACAGACATCCCTTTGTTGTTGAGGCGTTGTGCGCAGTCCAGAAAAAAGTCATTCTTGATCTGATTTTCCACGAGATTTTTTCGCAGAGCTTCTTTGTATATTTTTATGTTACTATGAGCAATGTTTTTCTCGACTTTTAAGAGAACGATTTTGGGTTTGGATAATACTTGTTCTTTTGCGGCAGTGTTAATTCCATAGGTGGAGACAACCGGCCCGATAAGACTTTCTAGTGCAAGTTTGGCACTTGGTTTAGTGGGGAGTGTGGCAGTTGTTCCAAACCGGTGTGGTGTGGTGATATTTGTGAGAACTTTGGCGTATGAGCCATCATATTTGGAAACCATGTGGCACTCATCAACAAGGATGATGTCATACTGTGTTGCGTAATCAGCAGGTTCAAATCTGTTTAATGATTGGATGGTGACAATATTAATCCGTGTGGACGATGTGGGTGCCGCTGTGGTGAGTTTGGTCACAGGCTCTTGGAGATGTGCTGTGATATTCTCTGTAAGCTGGGACACAAGGTCAGTCATATGTGCAATAATAAGACAACGGGCATCGGGACAAGCGGCTATAATTCCACTGAGAACAGCAGATTTTCCGATACCAGTTGCCGCGTGAATAACTCCACGATTTGAGGACAACGCGGAGAGTTTTAGTTTATTTTGGTAATCTCGCAGAGTAATACCAGCAAGGGGTAAATCAGTGTACGGTAAGGGAGTAAATTTCCCTGTAATGTTATAAGGAATGTTTTTCTTTTTGAGATAGGCTAAAACACGCGGTAAATTACCACGATAAAAGAGATACATATCTTTGGACTTATGCGCCCAAGCGTACTTTGTTATTTCTCGTTGCTCTCTTACTTTTCTCCCGCCCTTCCCTTTTCGGACTTGAACGGCAATTTCTTCTTTATACGCAATTGCAGGACGTATAATTTTTGCGTCAGCAGGTGAAAGGCTTACGAGTGCCCCTGTTTCGATTTTTAACTGCATGGTACCCCTGATAGTGCAGGTTGAATAGATAGGTCAGCATTCTATCATATAGCAGGCAAAAGAGCAACTACTTTCTATCATTGCTGAACCTATCTATTCTTTTTGCGGGGTACCTAAAAAAGATAAGTACTATCCAGTATTAGAAAATGTGATAAATCTTCTTTTGGAATACAGCGTGTTGCGTGTTTGAGCGAGTTGTACCCTTCATCTATAAACGTAGGTCGTTCACGACGGGACTCTTCCGGGGTTAGGTGGACATTGATATTACATACATCACAAATAATTGTGTCCGCATTTTGTGGTTCTAAACAATGAGGACAAATATGTGTTTCATCGAATCTGGACATGACGCTCCTCCCATGTTTTCCATGGTTCAGGGAATAGTGCATGGATTTGTTCCATGATTTCAGGGGATAGTTGGAGTGAGAACGCATAGTTGTCCCACTTGTAGTTCATGTCTGCCCACGCAGAATTGTCCGCCCCACAGGTACCGTACATTTTTCCGTATGCGCATCCCCCGCATTTTGGGTAGG
>JAGLCZ010000353.1 GCA_023145975.1 Candidatus Hydrogenedentota bacterium
ACTAAAGGAGTCATTCCAGTTATATTTTAGAAACTGGAGTGCATAGGACATTCCACGACCGGGGATGGATAGGATAGCGCGTGCGATCCCCTGCCCTGCTTCATCGCGTCCTTCCCGGTAAGCACGCAGAAACCAAACCACATAATTTTCTGAATCTACTTTCACGCTGCTTCGCGAGGCAATAAGCGGTATGAGATACAGTGCTGTAAGTAGAGATGCTGAAAGAGAAAAGGTGACGGACATAGCAAGATCGCCGAACATTTGACCGGCAATCCCTTCTACAAAAGCGACTGGAAGAAATACACAGATTGTAGTTAATGTGGATGCAATTACCGCCCCGGATACTTCTTGCGTTCCCCGTTCTGCACTTTCTTTGATATCATCGCCTTCCTCCCTGCACCGAAAAATACTTTCAAGAACAACTATGGAGTTATCTACAAGCATACCTACACCGAGTGCCAGCCCCCCCAGCGACATGATATTCAATGATATATCGCGAAAAAACATCGGAATAAATGTTGCAATTACACTTATGGGAATGGCAAGACCAATAATAAATGTGGATTTAAATTCCTGAAGAAATAGGAATAGAATTGCTAATGCAAGCAGTCCGCCAAATAGGGTGGCTTGCTGTACTTCCCCTATAGCTCCTTTGATAAAGCGTGATTGGTCGCTGGTGATGGAAAGTTGTGCACTTGCAGGAAGCCTGTCTCGAAAAGCCCCATCGTGCTTGTTTGTATTGCTGTTTTGTTTGGGGATGGTTTCGCCGGGTTTAGCTGGAATTTGTTGTCCTGATGTAATTTTATTTACAGTGTTTACCAGTTGTTCCTGAAGAGAGAGAGGACGTTCAAAGCCAAGCAAGTCACAAATTTTATTGCATACTTCTATCGTGTTGGCGCTGCCCTCTTTAAAGATATCTATCGCTACAGCTTCACGTCCATTGATGTGGACAATCGTTTCCTTTTCTTTGGCGCCCAAAAATACATCTGCCAATTCAAAAAGTTTGCGAGGAACACCGCTCGGGGTGATAATGATACTGTTTGCTACATCTTCTATGGTTTCAAATTCATTCAAGGTGCGTACCAGGTATTCGGTGTCGCCCTCCCGTAAATTTCCGCCGGACAGATTTATATTTTGCTGTGCAAGTGCAGTGATTACAAACTCTGGTGCTATACCGAGCGCTTTAAGTGCTTTCACATCGAGAAGCACTTGGATTTCTTCTTCCTGACCTCCTTTTATGCGTGCTTGCGCAATGCTGTTTTCTGCTTCCAGATCACTTTTTAAACGTCGTTGTGCTGCTTCTCTGATGACTGTAAGCGCCGCTTGTTCCTCTGGTGAGCCAGGCACTAAGGAATTGTCGGATGAGGTTATGGCTATCCGCATGACCGGGTAGAGTGTTGGATCGTAACGCAGAATAACTGGTTTTCGTGTGATTTCCCGGGGCGGATCAAATAAATCCAGGCGATCGCGTACTTCCTGTTGTGCCAGGTTCATATCGGATCCCCAGGTAAACTCAAGAATAATTTCGGAAAGTCCAGGAGAGGAAATGCTGCTTATTTCCGCCATACCATTTACAATACTTAGAAGTTCTTCAAGGGGGCGTGTAATCAGCATCTCAACATCTTCAGGCGCAGCACCGTCGTATTCTGTGCGTACAGTGAGACTGGGATAGGATATATCCGGCATTAGATTTATAGGAAGATTTTGATAGGAACGCCATCCGAACACAATCAGGATCAGGAAAAGCATGGTCGTTGCAACTGGGCGGCGAACGGCCATGCGATATTTCTTGCGAGATACTGTTGGGTTCTCATTCATTGTGACTACCTGACCATTGCTGAAAATATGAAACTACGGCAAACAGAACTCTGGGTGAAGCGGTTGTACTGGTTTTTGAATAGCAACGTCTAAAGTGGCAATGAGTCAGCCGTATGGCCACTAGGGTCGGCACTAATCGAAGCCTTGCGTTTAGCGGCAGCATTAAGTGCTTCTTCAGGTGTCATTGCTTTACGTGCCACAAGTTCATCTTCGATATTAGTTATTTTTACAGGGGTATCCGGTTTCAAAGAATGTTGCCCCATAATTACGATAAGTGCGTTATTACTTATCCCATCCAGTACTTCAATTACATCGCTTTGTTCAATACCAGTAGTGATTTCCTGCCGTTTTGCAATAAAGGTGGAATTTTTTGTTTCATCAGAAAGGTTGCTATTGCCAGACGGGACGACTACAAATACATATTTACGCCCCTCTTCCTCCAGAATAGCATCGCGAGGTAAGAGCAAGGCATCTTTGCGCATATCCATAATTAATTGCACCCGGGAAAAAGCCGCCTCACGTAACAGGTGGCGGTCGATTTCATCGAAGTCAAGAAGGACTTTTATTGTACCACTTAAGGGATCTATACTGGGAGAGATGCGCCTTATCTTCGCAGCGAAAACATGATCTGGGAAAGCGTCGATGCGTGCGTATGCTTTTTGTCCCTTATGAAGTCGTGCCAGTTCTTTTTCCGGGACGTTAATGGGTAACACATAGGAGTTAGTGTTTACAATCGAAAAAACGGGTACCCCTGGAGATACAATCATGCCGGGTTGAATTACTCGTCTTGTTATGATGCCGTTGATAGGTGCATAAACAGTTTGGTTTTCTAATTGTAATTCAGCAATTTCCAGCGAAACTTGCGCCTGCTCGTAGGAAAAACAGGTGTTATCCCGATCAACAGAGGCTGCGATGCCTTCATTAAAGCTGCGCGTCGCTATTTCATAAGCAGTTTTTTGCTGTCGCGTTCTGATGCGTGCTTGTCGTACTTGTGCCTCAAGTTCGTTTCGTTCCAGTAGTGCCAGTGCTTGACCAGCTTCTACCCTATCCCCTACATCCGCTTTAATTTCTATACATTGGCCGGCACCTTTGGCGAGAAGATCGACTCGATTTTCCGCTTCCACTCGTGACGTAGTTTCAAAGTAAGAGGCTATTTCACCACGGTGTGGGGAAACAACTTGTACAGGAGTTAAAAGTACAGATAGATCAGGTTCGGAGGCGGTATCTTCCACATTGCCCGATGCCGGTTCATTACAACCACTGCATAGCAGAAAAATACAACTATAGAACAAGCAGATACCCAACGGAATAAAATACTTCATATATGTCACAATCTTGTAAACAGGGATTAATTAAATAACGTAAACCTAAGCATACTAAATA
>JAGLCZ010000354.1 GCA_023145975.1 Candidatus Hydrogenedentota bacterium
CCCTGCAGAGGAATGCTCCTATGTTCTCGGTAATCCACCATTTGTAGGGGCAAAGTTCCAGACCGCTGAACAAAAAGCCGACGTTAAACAGATAGCGGGACACGTAAAGGGAAATGGATTGCTAGACTATGTGACCCTCTGGTACTTCAAATCAACCGAATACGTTAAAGGAACCTCAATCCGTTGTGCCTTTGTATCCACAAATTCTATTTCACAAGGGGAGCAAGTTGGCGTACTCTGGTCTGCACTCTTCAATGAGGGTGCAAAAATACACTTTGCCCATCGTACCTTTTCATGGCAAAGTGAAGCCAAAGGAAAAGCCCATGTGCATGTGGTGATAATTGGCTTTGGATTGCATGATATTTCTGGGAAAAGACTTTTCGAGTACGAAGACATTAACGGAGAACCTGTTGCAGTCTCCGCAAATAACATCAGTCCATATCTCGTTGAAGCAGGTGATATTACAATTATCAACCGTTCAAAACCTCTTTGTGACGTACCTGAGATAGGGATAGGCAATAAGCCGATTGATGGGGGAAACTATCTGTTCGACAATGAGGGTAAAGAGGCGTTTTTGCATAGCGAACCCAATGCGGAAAAATACTTTCGCCCATGGATTGGTGCCCATGAATTTCTTCACGGCTATAATCGTTGGTGCCTGTGGCTTGGGGATGCTCCAGCCCATGAATTACGCAATCTACCCGAATGTCGAAAGCGTATTGAAGCGGTACATGCCCTTCGCAAGGCAAGCAAAAGCGCACCTACACAAAAACTGGCTGAAACCCCGAGACGGTTTCACGTCGAGAATTTTCCTGAAGGTGATTTTCTGGTACTTCCTGAAGTAAGTTCCGAGCGTCGTCCCTATATCCCTTTCGGATACCTTTCACCACCTGTCATTTGTAGCAACCTTGTTAAAATATGTCCGAACGCCACTCCTTATCACTTCGGCGTATTGACCAGCACCATGCACATGGCGTGGGTGCGTCAGGTTTGTGGACGGCTTAAATCTGATTATCGTTATTCAGCAAAACTGGTCTACAACAACTTTCCGTGGCCAATGGATGCGACAGCAACGCAGAAATCCAAAGTGGAAACATGTGCGCAGAAAGTGCTGGATGTGCGACAGGGCTATCTTGATGCTGGTTCGACGCTGGCGGACCTCTATGATCCGCTGTATATGCCTGCGCCACTCCTGAAAGCACATCAGGCCCTTGACCGCGCCGTGGACCGGTGTTACCGCAAAGAAAAATTTACCACCGAACGCGAGCGCGTCAAATACCTCTTCCAACTCTACGAACAACTAACCGCGCCACTGGCGGCAGAAGAGAAAGAAAAGAA
>JAGLCZ010000355.1 GCA_023145975.1 Candidatus Hydrogenedentota bacterium
ACATTGACCTTGCGTAATGCCGGTAGGCGTACGTTGCAATGGACTATTTCCATGCATACACGCGGTGAAGCGATTGATCAGGAAACAGCCCCTATATTAGTAGAGACCGTTACGGGTACATTGCCTCCGGGAGAGTCTGAACCTGTTCTTGTACGGGTGAGCGATCCCGCAGTAGCCATATCAGGTGGTGGAAACTACGAGCTTAGCATTGAGGTTTTGGATCAAGAGGGTGTTGTTACTGTTCCCATTATTTTGGAATCTGTGGCTCTTCCCGTTATTATTGCCTCTGATCCTCCTGACGAGAATTCGATAGGCTATACGCTGAAGAGTACCCTTGATTTTAATCGGCAGGATACGCAGCTGGAGTTTTGGGTAGTCAATATAGGTCCTCTGGAGTCGCGCCTGTACTTCCAGGTGCAGCATGAGGATGAAGGTATTGAAAACCCGCTTGTAGTGGATGTTTCGCCAATGGCGGGAGATACGAATGGACCGGACGGCGTGTTTGCTATTGGTGAAGGCAGATATGTCGATGCGCGGCGCGTTGTGGTCACTGTTGACAGAACTGCCATGACGGAGGATGTGGAATACCGCGATCTGTACATAGAAGCGTGGGATGAAGATGGGGAAGCGCGTATAGATGCTGTACCGCCATGGAAGGTGCAGATACGTGTGGAACGTCCGCCCATGACTGTGGAAGGGGCTCTTAACCGTAGCCGACCTCCTTATCTGATGCGCTTTGTGTTTATGCTGCGCGATACTCTCGGTCGCGTTATCCCAACACAAACTGACGAAGATATGGAAAAAGTAGATTTTGTCATAAGCGAAAATGGTTCCCCGATAGATTTGGGCGAGGTGTCAATGCAGGTAGAGGGACCGGACCAGCTCAAAGTTAATATGGTCTTGCTGCTGGACTACACAGGCAGTATGTATAACGCAGGGGTAGATGATCCGACTCTATTACGTCAACCGGGAGAGGTACTGCAAGAGGTTCAAGAATCTGTAGAAATGTTCCTGGATGATTTGCCATCGAGTTATCGTGTTGCGCTTATGTATCATAATGATCGCCAACCTTTAAACAGAGTCATACATCCCCTTTCGACAAACAGAGAGTCTTTGAAAAGCGCATTACGTAGTTTCGAGGTTCCGCCGCAGCTGCACGGAACATCTGATATTTGGGATGCCATTATTGATGCAGTAGATCGTCTTGCTGCTGCGGATTCGGCGACGACACTTCCTTTTGATGATGCAGATATTAGAGCCGTTGTATTTATAACAGATGGTAATGATAATTCATCCGAGAGTGGTGCGAGTGCTGCCTCTTCGGCGGCAGTCGATCAGCGCGTACGCTTGTACCCCCTGACCTATAGTTCGGGTGTGAGCATTAATTATCCTGATCTCATTCCGCTTGCAGAGGATTCTGGCGGTCATTTTTATAATGCGGGTACAGCGGATAAACTTGTCAGACTGCTGGGACATAAGCGCTCCTTGGTATTGTCGCCTGTGACTTATAATATGCTGTCCTCTACTGCTGAATTTAAGATTCATAATGCAGGTCAAAGTCCGCTGACATGGTCAATCCTTGAAGAGGGATTCAATCCGTGGTTGACCCGTATTTTTCCTGCCAGTGGTACTACACAACCGGGTGCTGATAGTCTTGTCACCGTAACAGTTGATCCTGTTAATCTGGCAAATCCTTATGGTGTAGGCAAAGGTGTACTTACCATACAGTCGAATGATGGAAAGGGAGAGGTTGAGGTTATGTTGACCCTTGAATCGGGTACCACAACCATTCAGCAGTTGTCTCTTTCGCTTCGCGATGAGCCGGGGCAGGTTTGGCAGGAAATGCAAAATCAGGTTGTCCTTTCGTATGTGACGCCAAGTCAAGCGGGTGGAAATTATTCTATTCGTGTCAATTATACCCAGGATGATGACAAAGTAATTAGTGGTTTTTTTGAGGAGAATGGTGTTTTCTATCCCGGGGATGTGCGTGCAGGACAAATATCCCTGCATACTACGGGCATCAATATCGATTATGCCGCAGAGACCTGGGAAGAAGTGGCGCAGGCGGAAGTTTACGTTCGTGCCGATTATGTCCCAAGATATGTTAATATTTTCAGAAACCGTTTTGTGCCTTTGTTAGGTGCGGATATTTCGCCTGAGGTTGCAGCAGCATTCCTGCAGCATTCCATGAAAGTGGAGCTGGCACCAGAAGGCTTGCTCCTTCATAATTTTGATGCAGCATTACCAAATTGGCGTTTGGTTCCCGAAAATGATGGTATTTACCGAATGTTGACCCCAAAAGAGTATGCGTTGCCCTATGCATCCAATGGAAATCTTTTGCGCATCACCTTTTCAAATTTGTGGCCTTTTATTGAGGCGGCAGAGGCGGCAGGTATTGAGCCGGAATTCTTTTTGGATATGCGTGTAGATAACAGTATGTACTATGCGCCGGCAACAGATGCAGGACCCTCTGAAACGGTGTACTTCCT
>JAGLCZ010000356.1 GCA_023145975.1 Candidatus Hydrogenedentota bacterium
CTATATGTTACGCTGTCCAACCTTAAGTTTTCTGGTTAGGAATATCAAGTTTTGCTCGCGCTAGACGGGAAGTCAGCGGTGTCCTGTAACTCGCAATCCGCTTTAGCGAGGTTGAATTCCCATCAGAGGGCATTTTGTCCTTTAGTCAGGTTCGGGGTACGTAGTGTTGACAGCTGGGTCCTACTCAACGGAATACTGGCCAACTCGGTCAGGTCCGAAAGGAAGCAGCCGCAGTCAGATTTTTTCGTGTGCTGTAGGATTGCCTGGCTTGAGCTGGCGACCTCCGAGGCCGTTCTGGATGGATGTTCGATGATGGGTGCGCGAGCTTATTTTTATTCTTCCAAGAGATATCAAATGCCGGGTTCCAATGTTACCCTGCGCTAAGGCGTAAATAGCATACGAGATTTCTTGTATATTGTGCAGTAGTTCGGAAGTAAGACACTAACGTTCACGAGGTATTTCATGGCAGCCGAACAATATGTGGCCATAGCACGTCGGTGGCGTCCACAAGCATTCGACGAAGTGGTGGGGCAGGATCACATTACCCGCACCCTGACCAACGCCATCGCTTCAAATCGTATCCATCATGCCTTCCTGTTTATCGGATCACGCGGTATTGGAAAAACCACCACTGCCCGCATCCTTGCCAAGGCATTAAACTGCACACATACAGGCGACCCTACAACAGAACCCTGCGGCAAATGCGAAAACTGTATCTCTATTACTGCGGGCAATAATATAGATGTTATTGAGATTGACGGTGCGTCCAATAACGGGGTGGACGATATGCGTGAGATCCGGGCAAATATCGCCATGGTTCCCAGCAGCAGCAGGTATAAAATTTATATCATTGACGAGGTACATCAGCTAAGCAACGCCGCTTTTAATGCATTACTGAAAACCCTTGAGGAACCGCCCCCTCACGCGATTTTCATACTTGCCACTACAGAAGCACATAAAATACCGGACACGATTATATCCCGCTGTCAACGCTATGATTTTCGACGGGTGGCGATTAAAGATATTGTAACGCTGCTGAAGAATATTTTGAATAAAGAAAAGCGTACTGCCACAGAAGAAGCGCTGTACGCCATTGCCCGTATCGCAGAAGGCGGGGTACGCGATTCAGAAAGTATTCTGGACGAACTCATCACCTATTGCGAAGATGAAATCAAGCTGGAAGACGTGTTTGATGTGCTGGGGCTGGTGGAGCAGCAAGCCTTTCATGATCTGTGCGATGCCATCCTTGCCCCTGATGTAACGCGACAGCTCGAAATTATCGAAGATATTGTGGCTGCCGGCAAGGATCTGTCACAGTTTATCGA
>JAGLCZ010000357.1 GCA_023145975.1 Candidatus Hydrogenedentota bacterium
CCCGTTTCTATCAGTTTAATAAAACGGGCGAGAGAATCCGGGCTTGGAATACGGCTTTTTGACCAACTGAAATTGGCGAGGGTAATACCGGCACGATTACATGCGGCAGCCTCTTCAATATACCATTCGGAATCTGTATTCTCTCCGCGTAGATTGATCACGGTTTTAATGTTATATTTTTTGACGGTTCTTTCCAGCACTGCACCGCTCATTTGCCGCGACCCGTAAAAGGCGTTTTTTTCTACTGTGCGCCAGTTATACCCCGGGAAATAGTATAGAATTGGAATCGCCAGTATAACGGCAGCAGTACCGGCACAGGTTAATAACGTTTTGATAATGTTTTTCATCGGGTCCTTCATCGGCTATGCTTCGTTTCCAGAGAGTATAGCATAGCTGCACAGGGGGGTGTATCCAAGATTTTGTTGCGTCGCATACGATAATTATGCTACACTTTCCCCGATTATCTGTAAGGCAGTGTCTTGTCTCTACAGAATCTGTGCGTTTCTACACTTTCCCTATGCCTCTGTATCTAAAGAGGCGCGTTTAAGGAGAATAAGGTTTTGAAAAAGGGCATTCATTCCGCGGATTATCGCGAAGTTGTTTTTTCGGACGTTGGTGCTGATGTTCAGTGGATCACCCGTTCTACAGTGAAGACCACGCGGACAACAGAAGTCGACGGTAAAGAGTATCCTCTGTATACCCTCGATCTGTCGAGTCATTCCCACCCGTTTTTCACTGGCAAACAGAAGTTTGTAGATAGTGAAGGGCGTGTGGAACGCTTCCAGAAAAAGTTTGGTTCTGTCGCGAAATCCGGCGAGTAACATTTCATGGAAGCGCGGTTGCGCGAAAAACTTGAGGCATTAACCCTCGACCATGAACACCTTGCCGAAACCATGGCTACGCCCGAAGTGGCGATGAATCCGAACGTCTATCGTAAACACGCCCAGAAATATGCTGAATTGTCAGATTTAGTGAATGCCTTTGTGCGGTATAAGCATGAGGAAGAGGGGCTGGGTGAAGCACAGCGAATGCTTCATGATGAAAACGATGCGGATTTGCTTGATTTGGTGCGGGAAGAGCATGATCGGCTGAAGATCTCCCTGGAAAAACGTGAGGAAGAGCTCCGTCTGCTACTTGTACCCAAAGATCCCAACGATGAAAAGAATACCATCATTGAGATTCGTGCCGGTACCGGGGGCGAGGAAGCTGCTTTGTTTGCTGCCAACCTGTTCCGTATGTATTCCCGGTTTTCCGAAATTCGGGGTTGGAAAATCAAAGTGATGAATTCCAATGTTACAGGGTTGGGTGGATTTAAGGAAATCAGCTTTCAGGTTACCGGCGAGAGTGTCTATAGTTTGATGAAATGGGAGGGCGGTGTGCACCGTGTGCAGCGTGTTCCCAATACAGAAACGCAAGGGCGTATTCATACCTCTGCAGTAACGGTGGCAGTATTACCCGAAGCAGAAGAAGTTGAGATTGCCATTGATCCCAATGAACTTCAGATCGATGTGTACCGTTCCTCGGGACCGGGTGGTCAAAGTGTGAACACCACGGACTCTGCCGTGCGTATTACTCATAAGCCTACCGGACTGGTGGTTATGTGTCAGGATGAAAAATCTCAACACAAAAATAAGGCGCAGGCCTTGCGTGTGTTGCGTGCGCGTTTGCTTGCCGCTAAAATTCAAGAGGAAGCGAGTGTCCGTGCTGAGGAGCGACGAAGTCAGGTACGCACCGGTGACCGAAGCGAAAAAATACGTACCTATAACTTCCCCGAAAATCGTGTTACTGATCACCGCATCCAGCTTTCGCTCTATAAGATGAAAGAAATTCTCGAAGGGGACTTGATCGATTTGTTGGATGCACTTAATGTGGCTGACCGCGCTGCACGTCTTGCAGAGTAGGACTAATCTTCGCCCATTCTTCTCTTTCCGGCTGTTTACACATGAGAAACCGCTCTTTTACGGATTCTTATTCTCAAAAAACTGGACAATAAGTTTTGCGTTCTGCTATACTTCTCTGCATGGGGCGGCGTAGCTCAGTTGGTTAGAGCAGTGGAATCATAATCCACCTGTCCGCGGTTCGAATCCGTGCGCCGCTACCAGTCATAATCCCCTTTCAGCCCCGTAAACATTGAATAAACACAGTGTTTGCGGGGTCTTTTCTTTTATAGGAAAATGCCCCCTTTTAGGCTCTCTTGGACATGGTTTCCCGTTAGGGGGTGTAAGTTAAAGTGTATGCTGCGGGATAGGGTGCATGCTATGGTGTTCATGTTGGCTGGCTCCAAAATTCTTGTTTTGGAACCCAATTATTCACAAAGTTCTACTTTGTAATCTTTTATGAGAAGGCAAGAAGAGGAAGTAGAACTTTAGGAGAGATTGCATTCCCAAATAGGAATTTGGGAATGAGAAAAGCCGTTTGCTGCTGCCGTGCAGATTTCTATCCTGTCTACCGTATATAGATTTGAAGCAGGCTGGAAGCTAGAGCAGTTTAATCTTGAGATGCGGTATAACCGCACGACCTAAACCAACCTGTAGCATCTTGTGCTGTAACTGTTTTGAAAGCTGCACCTATCGTTGTAAACAGGTTTTCTGGGTTTCTGGCCTTTCCATTGCGCAGAAATTCTTTGATCTTGCTCCACATTTTCTCTATTGGATTCAGATCAGGGCTGTAGGGAGGTAAAAATGACAAAGTTGCATGTTTATCTTCAATGTATTGCTTTGCCTTCTTATCTTTATGTACACGAAGGTTATCAAGAATTACGATATCATCTGGGCGTAGTGAAGGAGCAAGTATACAGCGAACATATTCCCGAAATACTTCCTGATCGGTTGGTCCGTCCACTACCATACAGGCATAGGTGCCGTCCAGCCGGATCGAACTCAACATAGTTGTTGTACACCAGTGACCAAAAGGCGCACTGTCAAATACTCGCCCACCCCCAATGACACGTCCGTATCGTCGTGTCATATTTGTTTTTGCACCAGACTCATCAAAAAACACAAGATGGTCTAAATCCAGTGTAGGCTGCTTCTGAATCCAAAATGTGCGTTTTTCTTTAACATCCGCACGTTCTTGTTCGCTGGCCCGTAGCGTTTTTTTTTCTGCGATAGCCCATTCGCTTCAGTGTATTGTGTATGGCTACAAGGCTGCAGGTAACCCGCAAAAACCCTCGCATTTGTTCAAGAGTTGCATCAGGTCTTTCTTGAAGATATCTGCTAAGATCTTCTTTTTGTTCTTCGCTTAGGGCGGAAGAATAATGCCCTCTCTGCAAAGGAGCCGCAACCCCTGTTTGGCGGTAACGCTGCAGCCAGCGCTGAAAAGTAGAGATGTCGACTCCGTAAAATTTGGCGATATCAGCTTGTGTACCTTTTCCGTCCTGGTACGCCGCTATGGCGTGTTTTCTAATTTCTGTCGTTGATATACTCATGAAAATAGTATATACAAACTGATACCGCATATCAAGATTAAAATGCTCTAGCGCTGCAAGAGATTCCTGCTCTTCTTTCCCCTAAAAAACATTATTTTCAGGAACGGATATCTTTGCTTAGCTGTTCGACAGTCCGGCGGGTATTGGAATCGGCTTGAATATTACGCGCTATCTTATCGCAGGCATACAATACTGTTGTGTGATCTTTGCCCCCGAAATTTTCACCAATGTCGTTCAGAGAAAGGCTGGGTATGAGGGTTTTACACAGGTACATCGCCATTTGGCGCGGCTGCACTATCTGGCGTTGGCGACTTCGTCCCCGCAGATCGGCGATTCGAACATCAAAATGTTCTGCTACAGCACGCTGCACCTGATCCATGGTTGTGGGTTTTATTTTTTCACTTCCAATAAGATCCCGCAACACGTTCTCTGCCATAGGCAACGTCATTTTTTGCTCGGTAAGGCGACTGTATGCGATGATCGTAGTAAGCGCCCCTTCAAGTTCGCGGATATTCGCAGTGATATAGGTGGCAATATACCGTAATATTTCGGGAGGTGTTGTTGTGTTGTCCTGCTTTGCTTTATTTTGCAGGATGGCTATACGTGTTTCGAGATCAGGCGGCTGGATATCCGTCACCAATCCCCACTCAAACCGCGACAGCAGCCGTTCCTCGATACCTTTGATTTCTTTTGGGCTGCGGTCACTCGAAAGTACGATCTGTTTATGTGCGTCAAAAAGGGTATTAAATGTGTGAAAGAATTCTTCCTGCGTTGCTTCTTTACCGGAGATGAAATGGATGTCGTCAATGAGCAGCATATCTACCCGACGATATTTGGCACGAAAACGTTGTGTATTTTTGTCGGCAATACTTTGGATCAGTTGGTTTGTAAATTCCTCAGAGGAAATAAATACAACTTTAAGACTGGGGTCAGAGGCTAGTAATTCTTGCCCCGCCGCCTGCATCAGATGAGTTTTTCCAAGCCCTGTCCCGCCATAAAGAAAAAGAGGATTGTAGGCATGTCCCGGTGATTTCCCTACTGCACGTGTTGCGGCATAGGCGAAACGGTTGCTGGAACCTACCACAAAACGATCAAAAGTATAACGCGGATTAAAACCGTTATATCGTTGATGCGTTTTTTTCAGCTGTGGTCGCTTCGGCTGTACTGCTGCCGTTTTTTTTTCGGGTGCTGTGGTGTCGTTATTATTCTCAATACAGAGATAGTTAATGGCTTTAAAGTCCGGGAACACCTTTTGTAAGGCTTCGGAAACGGCATCCTGATAGTGTTCTTCAAGCCAGTTGGCAAAAAATGCACTGGGAACACGTACTGTCAGTACCCCGTCCTGAACGGAATCGAAAGCAGTTTGTGAAAACCAATTTTTGTAACTGTGCTCGCCAAGTGTTTCACGCAAATAAGGCTGCGCTTTTTTCCACGGATTACCTTTAACTTTCAGCATTGACGCACATTCCTCCCGCTTATCATTTGCCATGTCGTATATCGCCCTGATTGATTGCAATTGCTATTTTCGTACTAAT
>JAGLCZ010000358.1 GCA_023145975.1 Candidatus Hydrogenedentota bacterium
GTTTCCACTGACGGCAGCCTTTTTTCGTTAGCGTCAAGTAATGCTGTACGCATATTTTCCAGCACATCCTCATCGGTTGCACCGGGATCATCCAGAATTTTTGTTACTTTCGAGATACTGACTGCCAGAAAATCCGTGGGGGTCATTGTGGCCAGACAAGTACCGGATGCTTTGATATACATGGTATCTGCATCTATCCGGGTTGAGGTGTTCCCTTCGCCCAGTATTGCATACCCGCGACTTGCTTCGCCTACATAATGGGACATAGCGGTCAGGGCTTGGAGGGACTCGTTGTTATTCATAACAGTGCTCCTGCGTGAAGGTTGCATCCCCATTTTTTTGTAGTAGTATCTTGGCTGTATATAATGCGGAAAAATGGGAACTCTTGAAAGGCATAGGAAAATTATAGGTGAAAAGGAAGACCTTTACTTTCACATAATATCTTCTTTTAGTATATCACAATTCAGTATATTGCTGAAAATCGGTGGATTCAAGATTGAATCCGCAAAGGAGTAGATACCCAAAAAAATATTGACTATGCATAATAGTTTATTGTAGAGTTATGTTTGTGGACGGGATTATGCACTCATGCTAAAGAGGCGTGGTACGTGTAGTATATACCGATATAAAAGTAACAAGGATATAGTTGATGATTTTATTAGAATTGGCACACGAATTATTTGAAGCGGCTTTTGGCTTTTTTGCATCGTGGTTGTCAGAAATGGTTGCAGGGCTTGTATAAACTGCACTTTATTTTGGTAACGTGATTTAACTGCGCTGTTGTTTTACAGCAATAAAGGAAGTACTTATGGATATGTCAGCATTATTAGGCACACTTGTGGATACATTTTTGAATTTCTGGTTGAATCTTCTTCTGGATGGTATGTTTAATTTTATATCTGACCTGCTCTTTGGCGGTTCACCGCTAGTCTAATCTAAAGTCTGTATAGTATCAATCCACCAGCTCAAAAACATTACGGTGTTATTGTGCTGGTGTTTTCTATTGTCCTGCTATCAGGATAATAGCATCATCTGTGAATGGGGGCAGGGAAAGAACCAGAGAATCTCCGTCACGCGCTGCGCTAATTGGAGTTGCTTCGCCTGTACGGGGATTAAAATATTGTACATCTTTGTGTTCAAAGAGGCAGGAAACCTGTACGGTTGATGCAGGGTATTCATTATTCCAGGAGTGAGAACCACATTCAAGATAGAGTGCGATGAGTGTGGGAGAGGCAAGCCGGTACGCATAGGGGGTAACTGCACCCACAACGGCGTTTCCTGATGGGTCAGGCATCAATAACGGCCAATGAGGAGCCAGGATACCCCAGAATATGCGTAGTGATTTCGCATATTCAGGCCAATATTCCATATTCTTATAATCAGCATCCTGGATTTCGGGTTTCCAATAGGTTCCTACAGATTGTAATCCCGCAAATATACTACGGTAACATAAGGTGCGATATCGGGTTTGATGTTCTGGGCCTGTTTGATCGGTACGGGCAAACAGGTAGTCGTCGGGATGGTTGGTTCCGTCGCTCGAACGTACACTTACTGCCGGCATATTAAAGGTGTTTATAATGCCAAACGCGAATTCATGACTACGCAGTTCATTGAGAATGATAATATCGAAATGGTCTTTATACATTCCGAATTGTTCGGGGGAATAGTGATGTTCCGAGTCTACGCCAACGATAAAAGACCATTCGTTTTCTTTTTCCCATTCATGAACCCACTCAGCAACTTCAACAGCCCATTCCATAGTTCCCATGGTGTTTCCCAATTCATTGATAATATCAATAATGACGTTACCCCGTCCTTTCAACGCATCAAGGATATGAAGAACCCAACGTTTTTGATGATCACGCGCTATGCTTCCTGCAGGGGCATCAATGTAGTCCCGTCCACGGGAGAAGGCAGTAGTCCATTCATTGGCATTGTTGTTCGGATTAAGGAAATTCCTATCCCAGAAACGGTCGCCATATTTGAAAAAAACGATTTGCCATAATTGCAGATGTAAAACAATATCGTTTTCTTCCAGTTTTTTTGCAACCTCCCCAATATGCTTGAAATAGGATTCGTTAAAGGCATCCACATCCCATTTGTCACCTGCTTTCAGGAACGGAGCGATACCCGCCGTACCAAATACCTCTGCCGGTGCAGATACGGGATATGCCCGAATAAGATTCATGTCGTTTTTTCTTTGCCAGTCCACCCAGCGTTTCACATCGGCTGCTCCGTTAAGGATCCGCATTTCGTCGCCTGGTCCAAAAGCAAGAAGCGGTTCATTATTATAGGTGAGGTAGGTTTTACCCGTTTCTGATGTTTCAACTGTAAGCTGTTT
>JAGLCZ010000359.1 GCA_023145975.1 Candidatus Hydrogenedentota bacterium
CGGAATAAACACATCCGAGAAAAAGGCCAGTACAAAACAGTAGCGTGCCTGCAAATCACCAGTGATGTTAGTGCAAAGTCCCTCGGTTTGTGCGCGAGCAGGAACAGCGCTGATTCTGCAAATATGTTTCATCATCTTTCTCCCATCAGCCTGATAGCGGCCGGGTTATCGACTTAAAGAACTGTACATCCTTCTCACGCATTTAAGCACAGATGATACAGAACAATATGACTATCTCTCATACTATTATATCTCAAAGCACAAAAAAGTTTCTGGATCCGTACCGAGTACACCAGATAAGGCATCTATTTTTCGCCACTGTCTTCATCATCAGCAGCCTGCAGATCCTTATCGACAAATGCAAGTGCCAATATACCTAAAATCTGACCGGCAAGCAATAGATAGCCGCCTATGCCAAAACCGGAAGCCTTATCCACCGGATTGGATATGGGACGAATATGCTTCATGTATATACTCCTAAGTCATATTTTTTATGCACACTTGAATACGCCTTCTCATGATACCACGCGGCAATGGTTTACAACAACAATATACTCGTTGATTCAAGGCAGACGAATTCAAAATTGAAACACAGCCCCCAATAAAAAAGGGAAGACATCATAGAAGATTTCGGTAGAAGGGTTTGGATACGAAAATACGAAAGAACCTACAATATTCCCACACTCGCCCGTCATTGCGAAACGAAGCTGGACAAGCAGTCTGGAAACCTGCACCACAATTATGCCTAAGACATTCCGAAAAAATATCCTTATCAGTTGGGCTGTTGTGTTAACACCAGATTGAATACGGACATAAATCAAGCAGATATGCATTCCCACGCGCAACGTGGAAACGAAGAAAATTAATAATTAATACCTGTTATTATTACCCCGTTAAGCTTACATAGTTGCTTTACTGTCTCAAGTGCTTCTTTGCTAGTGTCAGCAAGCAGATAAGCAGGTATCTGTATTTCTTTATAACCAGCGTTGAGAGCAATATTCACGTAATGCAGTAATGCTGAATCACTCATCTTACATGGTTTTCTTTGACAAAAAGATCATCCCGAAATCCCTTTTTATATAAAATCTGAATATAGTACCCCGTGAGTTGGGCAATAAAAATAGATTGCATTTCGAGTTTGAACCTGTCAATTCTATATAAGTTCTTTGGCTCCCTGCAGCGCCATAACACAATATCCCACCCCGCTGTTTACAGGTCCGGGACCTAATTCCTGGTATCGCACGAATTGTACATGGCCGTCCATATACAAAAGATTTGCACCACCGGGAACATGATTAAAATACGTCGTATCAATAGCAATCATATCCCCCATAACCCATATTGAGCTTTCTGCCATTGCACTCGCACCGGGATTATTGATGTCGGTAATCATAAAACGTTCTATCCCCTCACGAAGACGATACACCGTATTGCCTGCGCCGTTTCCCAAATCGTCATCAATTTCTAAATCGGTATCCACAAGAGTGGTATCCCGTGAACTGAGGAACGGTAAAAAAACAGATAAGATACTATCTACCACCTGCTTCGGCGCATTTCCCTCCATACCCGCCATGCTGGGAATGATACCACCAAGAACGGACACATCATAGGGTGGGTCATCAGAATCTGCTTTATCAAAAACCCAACCCAGATATAAATAACTGGCATCGGTAAGATTCATGCCGCGATCATACTGGCTGCAGGGAATATGTATATCGGGCTGACCTGTATGAGGATTAAGTACATCCTCTGCACTTTCCCCGGCATCGGAAGGGCAAATCAAAATTTTGGCATCGGTCAGGTATTCCGGATATACCGCCGACAAATATACGCCCGCTGCAATGATACCGCTGGCTCCCGTTGCCGGCATTACGGGATTATTACAATCTACCGTGGCAAGATTCGCTATGCTCAAAGAAGGAAACTTACCGCCCAACGACTCTCCTGCATACATCTTAAATATCAGACCCCATTGTTTCAAGTTATTCTGACAACTTGAACGACGTGCTGCCTCGCGGGCACGTGCCAGTGCAGGCAATAAAATTGCCGCCAAAATTCCGATAATAGCAATAACAACCAGCAACTCTATCAGAGTAAAACCATGCTTTTTCATAAAAAATCCTTTCCAGAGAAAACTGCAAACAGGTCATATAAAAGAAAATACATCGCAACACAATATAGACCGCAGTAATCAATTCCGAATATCACCTTCAGCAACTCTAGTATACGCAATCAACAACAAGTATATCGAATAAATCTATCGCAGCAGGAATCCACGGGGTCCCGAACAAAGAACTGTAAAATAATGGGGGTTTCAAATCCAAAGATATAACACGGACAATATCGGTCAATAGAATCCTCCTGCCCGTTATTTAACTGCGATGATTTTCTTTACCGAAGTTTGCCGTCCTGCTTCATGATCTGCTTGAATACTTCAATATTATAATACCTGGTTTGGGACATATCACCATACTCCTGGTGGTGGCGCCAAAGAGAACTCACAATGTCGTTTACCCCGTATCGGGGTGCAAAACCCAGGTACTCCCGAGCCTTAGAACAATCCACCTTATAGTTACGAAAGTCCTCGCGATTCTTAATCTCTACAAGAATTTCCCTGCCCGTCTCTTTTTCAACGGCAT
>JAGLCZ010000036.1 GCA_023145975.1 Candidatus Hydrogenedentota bacterium
GATAGGTGCACCGCCGATTCAGGAGCTGCAAAAAGATGGCCGGGCTTCAAGTCTACATAATCCGTAAATCCTCTATGCATTCCAAATATACGTGTCATATTCGGGTTATTAGAAAACCCTTTTGTAAAATAGCCGCCCTGCTGCAGCAATTCTGAAAGGGTTTCAATATCAGGAGAAAGAGAAGCAGTTTTTGTGACAGCACCATGGGTAGTAGGATACACCCCTGTAAATATCGTCCCGAAGGAAGGCTTTGTCCAGGATGCCTGAGAAAAAGCATTGTAAAAAAGTATGCTGTCCTGTGCAAATGCATCCAAATTAGGGGTATCAGCCTGTGCATCCGGACTGTATAAACGTAAATAGTCAGCACGTAACGCATCTATGGCGCAAAGAACTATGTTGGATCCCGTTCCCTTAACTTTCGGAGCGTAATGAACCATTGGCTTCCCGGGTGCCCCCCATGTGGCAACCGCAGTAGACATACCAAATATTGTCAACCATCCTGCAGCGCAAAGCAAAGCAAAACGGGGCACCGTAAAACGCATGTGTTTTCGCATAAATTCTGCTTTTACAAAAACAAGCACTCCCAGAATCAAAGCAATACCACAAGTAAATACAAGTAATATAGCGTACTCGCGCCCGGTCATACTATGTCCTGCAAGAATATCACGTTGATATCTGAACATTCCGATAACCATGGTGCCAATTGCAAATGTACCTGCATACACAAAGGCCGCATTTGCAGACCAAGGTAGGAACCGGTCAATCAACAGCGAAAGGAAAAGCAAAGCGCCGGCAATCCCAATGCCAACGCCGCCAAAGATCAGACCATAGACAATAACTCCCCACGGGAACATACCCCACGTGTGTAATCCCGGTAACTGCTTCAAAATCCACAATGATTCGGCAACTGCAATTTGTGCACCCACAATCCCCCCTACAACCATGCCGCAACCTAACAATCCAAATACTTCCCGACGATAACGGCGAACCTCTTCCACGGGTAACAATGCAGACAACGGCATACCGGCACGGTCCAGTTCCTCACTTATTTTCGCTCTGTCCTCTTTCAAAGCCGCCCGATTAGGGCGCCCCCCAAATAATAACAAGGGAATACTTAAAACAAACGGCACAATTTCCCCTGCCCACAATCCAAGATGACCGCCTAAAATTGCTACAGCATGCCCCGTACTACTCCCCAGTACAAGCCCAAAAGCAACTTCACGCACTCCCAATCCCGATATGGTAAAGGCAAATACTGAAGCTGTAATCATTAAGGGACTCACGAAGAAAATATCCGCTATAGATACATTCGCAGCGCGAATGGCCATAAACGTAAAAAAATACATGGAACAGGTACCCAAATGAACCAATAACCCAAAAAATAACGCCAGCAGCAAATTCAATTTTCGCCCGCTGTAGGCAGTAGCAGCCCGTCCCAGGTTATTGATGAGTCCCCGTGCAAAAGGGGGCACAGGCACGATGGCAGCCAACACCTGAATTACTCTGGGGTTAAGCAGAAGTAATAGGCTCGTTACAACGCCGGCAAGAAGGAACGTCATGATAACAGCAAGAAGTACAATATTGATCTGCAGATACTTGAATCCCAAGGGAAATGTCATAAATACCAGGCAAGAAAGAGCGATGATCCCCGTCAACTTTTCAACAGCAATAACTGCAGCGCATTTCACAGGTTCTTTTGTATATCGAGAAGACTCCACGAGACGATATCCATCCAGCCCTAAAGTACCCGGCAGCACCAATCCGATTGTGCGCCCCATGAACCACTGATACACGAGATAAGGCAACGGGATATGAAGCCCCTGTCCTTTTAGAAGTAAACGCCACCGAATAACACCCGCACTTATTCCCAATAATTTTACTGCCGTAGCACATGCCATCCACAAAAAGAATGCCGCAGGACCCGCAGCTCCTGCATCGCGAAGGGTATGCCACACATCAAGTGGTGCCACATCACCAAATAAGCTTTTGACACCAAATACTTCCGGCCAAAAGATGAAAGAAAAAACTCCAAGAACCATACAAGCTTTTATAAAAAATGTAACTGCTTTTTTGTTCACAAAAAAA
>JAGLCZ010000360.1 GCA_023145975.1 Candidatus Hydrogenedentota bacterium
AGTGCTTTGTCTTCGCCGTGTACCAGTAAAACACGTTGATCGGATCCTTTGCACCGTTCTCCGAAGCCAATGAGTTCGTTACGACCTGCATGGGCGCTGAAGCCGTTCATGGTGACCACCTCGGCATTGAGCGGATGTTTGATACCGAAAATTTTGATTGCTGAATGGCGTTCCACAATCCGTCTACCCAACGTATTCCGCGCCTGGTAGCCTACGATGACAATGGTGTTACGCGGGTCTTCACAATTATTGCGCAGGTGATGCAGAATACGTCCCACTTCGCACATGCCCGAAGCGGAAATAATGATACAGGGGTCGGTAAGCGAATTGATACGCATGGAATCGTCGGTATTACGCACATATTCGATGTGCCCGAGTTCAAAGGGATCGCCGCCTGTGTCCTGCACCTGCCGCGTTTCTTCGTCGAAGCTTTCCGGATGATAGCGGAATATTTCGGTAATGCTCGCAGTGAGCGGACTGTCCACATAGACGGGTATCGACGGGATGGTACCTTGTAGTTCGAGCCGCTTCAGTGCGAACACCACTTCCTGAGCACGTTCAAGGGCGAAGCTTGGAATGATGATTTTGCCGCCGCGACGGATGGTGCGTAAGATGACTTCTGCCAATTCCGACTCAATGGCTTCGATAGGATCATGTTCGCGGTCGCCGTAGGTGCTTTCCATCATGATAACGTCTGCATTCTCGGGGTGCCAGGGGTCTTCCAGCAACGGCATGTTTTTTCTACCGATGTCGCCGCTGAAAACGAAGCACCGATCTTTGCCCGCTTCCTTGTATTCCACCATTACCATGGCAGAGCCGAGCACATGCCCTGCATCCTGGAGGGTTACAAAGATGTCCGGCAAAATTTCAAAGCGTTCCGCATAGGGAAAGCATACGAAACGTTTCATCACATTGCTCACATCGGTTTCATCATAAAGGGGAGAGACGAAACTATGTTTCTTCTTTGCCAGCCATTCGGCGTCCCGCCTTTGGATTCTGGCGCTGTCCAACAGCATGACGCTGCACAGATCGCGGGTGGCAGGGGTCGTGTAAATACGTCCTTTGTAGCCTTTCTTGTGCAGCATGGGGATCACGCCGCTGTGGTCGATATGGGCATGACTGAGTACCACAGCATCGATGGATTCCGGGGCAAAATGGAATTCCCTGTTCTTCTGATCCGCGTCATGCCGCCTTCCCTGGAACATGCCGCAATCCAGCAGAATGCGTGCGTCATTGATTTCTAAGAGATGCTTCGATCCGGTGACTTCTCCTGCTGCGCCGTAAGAAGTGATTTTCATGGGAACTCCTTTGTATTGTTTTTCGCTTCGTTCCATATTGTCTGTAGAACAGGTCTGCCCGTTCTTATGCGACACTGGAAATCCTTTTTTACAGGTGTCAGTCTACCATGATTACGGATTGCCCCGCAAACCATAAGGAACAATACACCAGGGGGGACATTAAAGGGTATGCCCGGTACGATTCCGATTGTGTTTTCGGATTAGATCGCGTTCCAGTCAAGTGTATCAGCCTGCAAGGGGCTTTCCCCCGCCCGAACGGGCGTTTACAATCGTCAGATCTAAGGGTACAATCGGGAGAAGGGACCGTCCCGTCTTGCTTCGTTCGCTTGGTACAGTTCCCGGTAACATCGAATCGCAGCGGATTCGGCTTTTGTATAGTTTTAATGAGGCGGACACCGATGAGGACGGTCAATTGACTCTTGAAGAAGTGCAGGCGGTTGCGTCAGGGCTTAGCCTGGAGCAGTCCGAATCAAGAGCGAAATAGACGCGGCTGGTACCGTCGCCTTCCGCCTCGTCAGGTAAGCACTGACTAACAGCCTTACCGCCTGCGTCGTGGTCCGCGTTTGCCGCCATGGCGTTTGCGGCGCGAAGCATTCCGACGCGGTGCTTCATCGTCGGATTCGGAAGTTTTTTCCGCTTCTTCCGGTTCGTGATGTCGTGCGGCACTTACTGCTTTGTCCTGAGCATCGACACCGGTATTAAAACTTTCGCAGCGTGGACATCGGGATAATTCCCCTGCGTTTTCGTCGAGGTACAGGAAACCACAGAAGGCGCAGCGCCATAGGAATTGCTTTTCCAAAATACGGTATACCTGGGTTGCCCGGAGTTCGCTTGCAAAATAAAGAAAGACAGCGCCCAGAACAATAATGGAACCATAGAGGAGCAGTGCGGTTGTCAGGCTGATTTGTATCATGATACGCCCTCCCCGGCACGGATAAATAGTACGCCGGATTGTTCGCCTGGTGAGGAGGGGGAGGCGCTATAATCACCGATGGGTGCGAAGCGGTAGTCTAGTAAGGTCAACTGTACATCGTCTACGAGTTCAGAATCCTCGACCATGGGGCTCCACACATTGGTAACACGTCCGGAAGGGGCTACCTTAAAGACAATCTCCAGGGTGCGGGTCAGCTTAGCAGGCGTGATTTTCCACAATGCTTTAATGGGAGGCGCAAAGAGGAGTTCGCGATCTTTTGGGGGACCACTCCATTCAATATACGCTTCGAATCCTTCTGCAGG
>JAGLCZ010000361.1 GCA_023145975.1 Candidatus Hydrogenedentota bacterium
CATGGCCCGAGGCACGTAAGCTGGCGGACGAACGTTGGCACACCCTACAGGAAACACGCCGGAACATAGCCGAAGTCCTTGCGATTCTTTCCAACTAGAAACACAGACTTCTCAGGGCGGGGCACTTATTCTATGAAGCCGCCCCTTCCGTATCCCTCATTTCGATATTATACGCGGGAATGAATACAGGGGATGAATTGAGTTATACCTGCACCAATGCAAAACCCTATAAAAGGAGCGTATCATGAACCAGTTCCACTTCAGGCATCTTGCTGCCAAAACTACTGTGCTGTGCATAGTGCTGTCAATACCTCTTTCAGCACAGACATTCAATATACAACAGACCTATGAAACCGCTTTCCAGCTCGCGACTGGCGGTGATCCCTACCAGGCGGCGATCACGTTGATAGAGACAGGACGCCAAGTGCCAGGCGATGATGCTTCCATTGCCGATGATTTAGTAGGCCCTGCACAATTTGCTGGATTCATCGGCGCTTTTCTTTTGGACGACAACCAACGTTTTCGGATTCTCACAGAGGTAATTGATGAAAAACAGTATGAATTAGATCATTTGTTGGTTGCTGCGTTGCAGGCGTTTTCCGGTGTACAAACCAAATCCTTTTCGGGCATTGCCAAGCTGGAGTTACACTTGTCAAAAAGTAAAAACAAGCCCATAAAAGTTGCCGCACTTTACATGCTGGGTTCCCCCTACTATTTCAGAGGATTCCGTAAACAAATACCATCTGTTGCTGAGCTTGTGCTGGTTTATCCAGATCTGGAACTTACTCGTCATATCGTGGAAACACCTGTATGGAGAACCTCCCGTTTAGCCATCGAGAAGAACCAGAAGAATGTGTACTTGCTTAAAGATGTAGTCTATGCCGGAGGTAGACGAGAAGCTGTGCTGCAAAAGTCGCCTGGACTCCGGCGTATTGCGGAGCGCATGCCATCACTCAACTTGCAAGATGTCACAGATGACCGAATAGCCGCATGGGCGGAAGACCTACGGGAGGAACATGATCCCGCTATACGTTATGCTCTGGTATGTTGGTTTGATAGTCTCGAAAAGACCCCTTCACATCGCAAACTTTCGCGGCCTGCTTTGGAGTCGCTGATAGAAGATATTCCCAATACTCCTGAGGCAGTGTATGCCCGTATCCTTCTGACTGCTTTTGATCGAGATGAATGGCACTTGAAAGAATTGCGACAGCAAGTTTCGATGCTATTGCCGTCACAACCCCTACCTTCCACGCCGGAACGCTGCTTTTATATAGAGACCATGAAAGCTGTACAGGAAACAGCGGATTTCTTTGTCACTTATGGACTTTATTCTGATTCCATACGCATTCACGAAGCGCTTGCAGCAGCGTATCCTAACTCCGCACTGGCGATCAGTGAACTGGACAAAGCGCAAATGCTTCGTGACGATCCGCTGGAAGCAAGTCTG
>JAGLCZ010000362.1 GCA_023145975.1 Candidatus Hydrogenedentota bacterium
AAAATACAGGCACCTGAGGGAATATGGCACCGCATGGGCGATATCGGATATTTGGATAAAAAAGGACGACTGTGGTTCTGTGGACGTAAGACACACCGGCTGGAAACAGAAGAAGGCCGCATGTTACCTGTCCCCTGTGAAAGTATTTTTAATCAACACCCGAAGGCTGCACGTACGGCACTAGTCGGTGTGGGAGAATACGGAAAGCAACATCCTGTATTGATCGTAGAACTTCTTCCAGAATACGCACAGGCAAACTCCGAACTTCGCAAGCAAATAATTGAGGAGCTGCTGGTACTTGGCGCAGCCTATAAGCACACACACTCCATAAAGGATATACGCTTCCATCCCTCCTTCCCGGTTGATATACGACATAATGCAAAAATACAGCGGCAAGAACTCGCTAAATGGGCAAGCAGAACAACGGAAGTAAAATAAACTTGTTGTCCTGGACTACCGCTAAAATTTTGTTCTACTCCTTTAACAGCGATATTAAAGCATCCCCATCACATAATACTTAGAGAGCTTGCGCTTAATTGAAAATTCTGCTATTGACAAATACAACTATAATGTGTATGCTATGAGACAGCGTACAGCAGAATAAATGGTACGGGTATGGGTCTACGGACTTTGTACGCTTCCGTAAACCCTGCAACGAAATAGGAGGCGAGGGTTATGTCAGAAGCAAGTGGAAACCTTCGCGGTACGGTTAAGTGGTTCAATGCGCAAAAGGGATATGGATTCATTTCCCATGAGGGAGGAGAAGATGTTTTTGTCCATCACTCTTCAATTGTGATGGAAGGATATCGAACACTCCAGGAAGGTCAAGAAGTCACCTATGAATTAGGTGATAGTGAAAAGGGTCCCATTGCAGTAAATGTTGCCTCGGCAACGGCAACACCACCTGCCGCCGAATAAAAATTATAAAATTGCAGTCACTATTCATGCCACGTCCCAGGAAGCGGTATTCCTATTTTGGGTACTTCTGCGGGCGCGGGGAGTATACTTTACGCTATACTTATCCCATGATATCATCAAGAGAAATCATCAAAGAAACAAATAAAATTTCTCTGCAGTTCTACACAATACGATCGTTTCTTCTTTTCTCTCTCCTCTTAGCCTCAAGTGTTTTCTCCCTACCTCACAAGCCGACATTGTTTTTACTGGATTCCCCCATCAATGCAACGTGGGCTGCCAATCATAGTGAAATGTGGCACGAGAAAGGGTTCAACGGCTTTCTGTTTGAAGGGCTTGTGGATAATCTCACGCCCTACCCCAGCGAAGA
>JAGLCZ010000363.1 GCA_023145975.1 Candidatus Hydrogenedentota bacterium
CGGGATCGGGAACGACCACGAGCGAAAGGAATGTAACAGTACGTACACATTGCATCGCAGCCGTCTTGAATTTTGAGGTTAACTCTCCGATTTACGGGATCGCCCACTGTCACAAAAGGAACCGTAAACAATGTACGCGCTGAACGTGTACAATCGATCCGCGGGGCTGCTGCGGAAAGGTCTGTAAGATATTCGGCAAGGGTCATTTTCGCCGCATTGCCCAAAACCAGTGATACCCCTTCCATGGCAGCAATCGTGTCACCCGCGGTTTGTGCATAACAACCAATTACGACTACAGCCGCCCCGGGATTATCACGAACAAAACGACGAATCATCTTCCGTGATTTTGCCTCGGCTTCCCGGGTAACTACACAGGTATGTATGATTCCCAAATCGACCTTTTGACCGAAAGGAACTATTTCATAGCCTGCCGATTTCAGCTGATCTTCTATAAGGCGCGTCTCTGCCTGATTCAGACGACATCCCAACGTATAGATCACGGCACGCTTGCTGCGAACAGGCCTGCTGTTAGAAGAACCGTTCTTCATTCCCCTGCCTGTGCCAATTCGAAGAGCCAGCGGGTGAATAAACGCACGCCAAAGCCCGTAGCATGTTTGGGATTGAGATAAGATACATCCTTTACGCCCCATGCCGTACCGGCAATATCAATATGCGCCCACGGGGTATCGCCTACAAACTGTTTCAAAAATGCAGCGGCAGTAGCGGTACCTGCTTCCCGGTCGGCACCAATATTACTGAGATCGGCATGAGTCCCTTCCATCATCTTCTCGTACTCTTTCCACAACGGAAGACGCCAGAGCCGTTCCCCTGTTTTTTCGCCCATCCCTATCAACTGGTCTATAGCCGCATCGTCTGTACCCAAAATACCGGCACAGCAAGACCCCAGCGCAACCAGTACAGCACCGGTCAGCGTGGCAATATCCACAATACTGTCGGGCTTGTAATTCTCAACGGTATACGCCAAAGCATCGGCAAGAATAAGTCGTCCTTCGGCATCGGTATTCTGCACTTCGATAGTCTTGCCATTATAAGCGCGTACAATATCGCCGGGAGTCTGAGCACATCCATCGGGCATGTTGGTTACGGCAGGCACCACACCGATCACATTGATGGCAGGCTTACTATGCGTAACCGCCATCATGGTAGC
>JAGLCZ010000364.1 GCA_023145975.1 Candidatus Hydrogenedentota bacterium
CCACGACGATCTAAAAATGCACGATTGACATCCAAAAATGTAATCATAGGATCCGATGCAGCCGAGACGGCAAAAGCAGCTGTAGCCTCTTTCAATCGTTTCTGTATGGCGCGATCCACATCAGTACGCGGGAAAATCGCCAGTAACAGAATACGCATATTGGGACAAGTCGTACGCAATTTTTCGACAATAGCGTTCACCCCTGCCGTAATTTCTTCTGCCGTGTTATCCCCATGATTATTGGTACCAATCATAATCATGGCTAGTTTTGGGCTTAAACCTTCAAGATGACCATTTTCAAGACGCCATAACACATGTTCTGTGCGATCACCGGAGAACCCCATGTTGACAGCCTTCCTGTCAGCGTAGTATTGCGCCCATACGGATTTGCCTGCTCCCTCCCAACCATGGGTAATGGAGTCACCGATGAAAAGCATATCCACATCGCCCTCTTTAACCCGTTCATTCACTGCCGCGTTACGGTCCTGCCACCATCCGTCCTGCTTTGACACCGGTTCTGTCGTCGGTGCCGCTATTGCGAGAGGCATAACAGTCAGCAAAAGCAATGTTGTTAAAAAGCACCATGATCTGCACATTGAATTTATTACACGCATGTTAAGTTCCCTTTCCGTGAAACCTTATGTTTTCTGTAATCGATTTATACAAAAGCAGGACGTACCATATCCGCCCATTTTTCCTTGAACACAAAGAAGTTAACACCATCGGCACCTGCATCACGCACCTGTTGTGCAGTAACCGCCATTTCCGGATCGTCGATATATATAATGGGGGCGAGTTCCTTGCCGCCAATGAGATCGCGGGCACGTTGCGTTTCGAGACCTACTGCTCCGGGAGGCAATGCCTTCCGAACCGCCTCTACGCTATGCTCTACGGGCAAATCGCTAAAGCCTGTCCACTCCATAATCATATCCATAACAGGCTGCTCACTTGGTGTTCCGGCAACCCCGAGTTCCTGTGGCAATTCGGTGAGTTCCCAGTTCAAACATGCAGGACCCGGATCTTTGGGATAGTTACGATAAATCATAGGAGCAAATACATCAACAAAGGAACGAAGGTCTTCATAAGACTGCCCCACCAACGGCGCAATACACGGGGAGAATATATACACCCCCATACGTAGTCCAGCACCATGAATAATCTCGGCAAGGGTCATGAAGTGTTCCGTACTGCAAACGCGACGAAACCGTAACCACTCCACTACGCCCGGATGTTCTACAAGCCATTCAGCAATACCCACCGGTTTGGAAAGCCATTCGATGGAACGCTTCTCAGCATCTTCAGCCCCTGTAAGTGTTTTATGCAAACGTGCAACATCCCGTTTCATCAGACTGAAATCAAATCCCAACGCATCTGCCTTGGCACTCGAATGGGCTGAAAAATCAGTAAGAAAAGGCATCAGGCCGCTTGCAGGGGATGCAAAACGACACCCGTCCACCAGGATACCGGTAATACCTTCTGTCTTAACCATTTCTTCATAAGACTTGACAGATGCCTCACGAACTTCAGGACTGTTAGGAGAACCTGACCCGAACCATTTCTGGGGTGCGCCCATAATATCAATGGCCTTTATGGCATCATCATCGCGCACCAACGGAAAGCCGCCCCCGCAAAGCCACGATTCCATACCTGCATTTTTAACAGCCTCAATAACAGTATCGCCGCCGGCAACGACAACATTAAAACCAGCATCATGTAATTCCTGTGCCGTATCCTGAGGAGTATCCCCATTGATTCCGTGCATCCAGTATTTTGTTTCTGACGCCTCTGGTATCACTTTCGGGGCATCTATCTTCTTCTCCTCAGCACCCGCCACAAGGGCGTAACCCATTGCAAATGTGGACGCCTTCAGAAAACCACGCCTGTTTGTGTTACCAGAACTCATGAAAGTTATTCCTTTCTACGTTGTATATGCAAGACCGCCCCCATAGTATACCTATAACAGCACCGTCCAATAAACACCGTAAGAATACTATATTTAGATACGTTTCAGTTCTGGACGTGTCAGAATATCAAGTACCCCCCGAATATCTGAATACGGAGATATATAATCCGCCACCGCCTTTATTCCTGAAACTGCATTTGAGGGACAGGCGAAAAATGCTACTGCATCACGTATCGAAATATCTCCCATGGTATCGCCTATACCCGCAGTTTCCCCGCGTGGAATTCCAAGCTCTCCCAGCAGCCGTTGTATGGCAGTACCCTTGGTAACCCCCTTGAAGTCAATATTCAAATAATAGTGGGTTGGCGTAATACTGAGTTCAAGACCTGGAATAGCTGCCGCACAAGCCTTTACACACACAGCCACTTCGTCAAGATCTTTCGGTGTTTTAGTAAACAAAGACATCTGCGCTTCTTTTCCAAATTGATATACCAGCCCGGGAAAAGCAGGAAGTATCTCCGCAACGATCCGGTCGCGCAACTGATGTAATCCCAAAATCATCGTCTGCGTAATCTCAGGCGCATACCGTGAATTATTATCCGAAAGGCTGTATATCACCGCACCCGATTCGCATATTGCCGGATACCGGATATCCAGAATTTTCATGAGTACTTCAACATAAGGCTGGGGTCTACCCGTACATAAAGTCAGCGGCGGTAATGTTCCGGTCCCCGCCGAAGCTGCACGCGATAATGCAGCAAACTGCTCAAATAAATCACCCTCCCAGGCACAGGATTCCTCGGGTGAAATGCACCCGTCTATATCAGCAAGAATAAGGCGTACAGGCATATATACTTCCCTTCCCGGGGATGCAAACGTGGATTTTTCTTCGTAGTCCCGAAAAATATCTCAAGGGACTTAACCGTCATTTTATTTTTGCAGCAGCTGCACCGCATCGGCAATGACATGACCGTCAGCATTTTTGTTAGAAATAACTATCAATGCATCTTCTGCAAAATTAAATTCACCTAAAGATAAAAAGGCACTCTTATTCGGAGGCGCGTTTCGTTGATTTACAAGTATATTCTTAATGCCGTCCACATGATTGACCGTCACCAACGCATTTGCGGCACGGTTGGGATGGGCAGAATAACTGATGCGAACTTCGTAACGTCCCCCCTGCGGCAAGGGAATACGATACCGGGCAACAGCTACTACCGTCTTATCCGCACTGTCATGAAGATAATCTACACCGACCATGGGCGATACCGAACGGGAAAGATGCCAGGGACCTTCCTTTTCCACACCGGAATTATCCATCACAATACC
>JAGLCZ010000365.1 GCA_023145975.1 Candidatus Hydrogenedentota bacterium
CCGTGTTTGATGATTTCTGCACAGCCTGCACGCAGCTCCCGTTCGGGAAGAGAATGCAGCAGTTTCATATCGATGATAACACCGAGAGGCTGATGAAATGCGCCAATACTGTTTTTCCCCAGTGCATGGTCCACAGCCGTTTTTCCACCTACACTTGAGTCTACCTGCGCTACCACTGTAGTTGGAACCTGCATATAGGGGATGCCGCGCATAAAGCAGGCAGCTGCAAATCCGGCGACATCTCCTACCACGCCGCCACCCAGTGCTACCAGTGCACTCGCCCGATCAAGCCCCCCCGAAAGCATGGCACCGCAGATTTCTTCGATGCGCGTAAGCTGCTTGCTGGATTCTCCGGCAGGCATGACATGAAGAACACAGCGATATCCGGCTTGCTCAATGATTGTGCGAACCCGATCCGCATACAGCGGTGCCACATTCATATCCGTAACCAGTCCAATAACACCTTTTATGCCTGCTTGTTGCAACTCTTCGCCCACAAGGGGCAGGATGTCCCGACCAATATGGATATCATAGCAGCGTTCCCCCAGGGGAACATGTATTTTTTGCGCCATGAGAGGTCTCCGATTTTAGTGCTTGATTTTTACTGTGCGTCCTGTTAACGCAGCTTTTTCCGCTGCCAGGATAACTTCCAGCGACTTCATGCCTTCTACGCCACTGCAGTAAGGGAGTTCCTCCCCTTTGATGGCGCGGCAAAACCTGCCGCCTGCATCCAGTCCCCAGCCGCCTGCATCGTTAGTTGGCGTAGGCGGTAATTCGAAGGTAATCTCGCAACCGGGATTGATCAGATTTGCTACCAGGGGACGATCGGGGAACAGGCAAATTTGAAGTGTACCGTTGGTGCAGTGAAACACGGTGTAGTTGGCTTCTGCGCCTTTTACTGTCCAGGAAGCGGCCAGGGTTCCCACAGTACCATCTGTGAACTTCAAAGAAGAAACAAAGTTGTCTTCTACTGTAGCATTCTTTTTCTCTAATAGTTCGAAGAAAGCGTTGATTTCCGATACTTCCTTGCCGGTCAGGAAACGAAGCAAATCAGCCTTGTGAACCCCCAGATCTGCCATGGCACCAAAACGTGCTTCTTTTTTCTTAAAAAACCATTTGCCGGTGGGGCTCCAGTCTTCAGGACCGGAATGGCCAAACATGGCGGTGATATGTAATACTTTGCCCATAATGCCGCTGTCCATCACTTCTTTTGCTTTTACATGGGTCGGGAATAAACGCTGGCTCTGATTGACCATCAACAGTTTATCGGCTTTTGCAGCAGTACTCAGCATTTTCTTTGCTTCGGCAAGACTGGCAGCCATCGGCTTTTCCACCAGCACATTACAGCCCGCTTTCAGTGCCGCAATGGATACGGGGGCATGCAGATAGTTGGGCAGGCAGACTGAAACAGCTTCGATATCTGCCTTTTTCAGCATTTCCTTGTAGTCCGAAAATACTTC
>JAGLCZ010000366.1 GCA_023145975.1 Candidatus Hydrogenedentota bacterium
ATGTTCGTCCAATTTAAACAGATATTCAGTGTATCACAGGAGCATCGATATATTTGTATTGATTTTCTTTTCGATGATTCCTATGAAGTATACTAGGTAGCGAATTACGGTTGGAGATTAGTGATGAAAAAAAACGTAATAAAAAGGACTGTGTTCAATGAGAAAAGTATTGTTGGTGTGGGGCGGCTGGGATGGGCATGAGCCGCGTGAATGTGCAGCACGATTTGAACCATTTCTTAGCGAAAGGAAATTTGATGTTACGCTGCATGAGGATCTTGATATTTTTTCGGATGCAGAAGTGATGTCTTCCTTTGACTTGATTGTACCTTGTTGGACTATGGGCGAACTTACTGGCGAGCAGGAAGCAGGACTTCTTAACGCCGTTAGTTCGGGGGCGGGGATTGCAGGATGGCACGGTGGAATGGGAGATGCATTTCGTGGCAGTACAGCGTATCAGTTCATGGTGGGTGGGCAGTTTGTAGAGCACCCGGGAGGCATCAAGGAATATACCGTTAATATTACGGAGCCCGGGGATTTGATTATGGACGGGTTTCAAGATTTTAAGATAAACTCTGAGTGTTATTACATGCATGTTGATCCCTCCAATAAAGTATTGGCAACGACTACCTTTAGTGGTGATCCCTTTCCCTGGGTGGAAGGATGTGTTATGCCTGTAGTCTGGAAGCGTTCCTACGGCGAGGGGCGTGTATTCTATTCCGCCTTGGGGCATGTCGCCAGCGATTTTGATGGGAACGAATGTTTTGAAATCATGAAACGGGGCATGTTGTGGGCGTGCAGGTAAAATTAGAAGTGTATAATTTTACGTATTAAATAATCAGAATTGGATATTTTATGAAACCCCTTAGTGTTGGTGTTGTTGGTTGTGGCAATATTTCTGATCTGTATTTTCAAGCAGGGACTCGTTTTGATGCATTTAATATAATTGCCTGTACCGATTTGAACAGGGAACTTGCAGAGGAAAAGGCCGAATTATATGAGATTCCGCGTGTATTATCCACGGACGAATTATTGGCGGATCCGAATATTGCGATGGTATTAAATATTACCCAGCCTAAGGCACATGCAGAAATTGCGATGCGTGCAGTTGCCGCAGGGAAGCACCTTTACAACGAAAAACCCTTGACCCCTGAACGTGCAGAAGGCAGGAAGTTACTGAATTGTGCCCGAAGGAAAGGGGTGCGCGTTGGGTGTGCTCCTGATACCGTGTTGGGTGCAGGCGTGCAGACTGCCCGCAAACTTATTGATGACGGTTGGATTGGTACGCCGGTTTCAGCCACGGCATTTATGATGTGCCACGGTCATGAAAGTTGGCATCCAAACCCTGAGTTCTATTATGAAATGGGGGGCGGTCCTATGTTCGACATGGGTCCTTATTACCTTACAGCGCTGGTAACACTTCTGGGACCGGTGGCGCATGTGAGTGCTGTTACCCGTACAACGTTTAAGAAACGTTTGATCACGAGTCAACCGAAAAAGGGAAAGAAGATTACCGTTGAGACACCAACGCATTTGACGGGTCTAATTGAGTTTGAAAATAATGTTGTCTGCACTATGATTACCAGTTTTGACGTATGGCATACCGGTTTACCTTGTATTGAAATACATGGAACTGAGGGCTCTTTGAGTGTCCCCGATCCGAATGGTTTTGGGGGGGAGGTTAAGGTATTCCGACCAGGGTATGAAGACTGGCAGTCTGTTCCCCATACTCATGGGTATGCGGATCAATCTCGTGGAATAGGGCTTGCAGATATGGCTGCTGCCATACAGAGAAAACGGAAACATCGTGCCAATGGAGAATTGTCATATCATGTGCTCGATGTTATGCATGCCTTTCTGGATGGCGGTGACAGCCACCGGCAGGTTGTTGTGAAGAGTACCTGCAAACGACCGGAACCTATGCCGATGCTGTTGCCCGATGGGCAGGTTGAAGTTCCGCGAAGAAAACGTAGTGCAAAACGAAAAGCAAAAGGCAGTCAATAAATAGTAGAGCCGTACAGCAGCGGTTTCTCTTCTTCAGGGCAAAGGGATTTTATAATGCAGCTATTAAAAAAAATGTATCAGGTGGGCGGCGATCTGAATGGTATTACCTGGGCAGGGGTTGATGCCGGTTTTGAAGATGGAAATACTTACGTGTTGGATACGGGACAAGGCTTAATCCTGTTTGATTGTGGTTGTGGTGATACCATCGATCAGATTTTTCAAAACATGCTGTATTGGGAGCTTGACCCCGCTACTATCCGCTATTGCTTTCTTACCCATGCTCACCTTGATCATGCGGGCGCCGCGCATTTTCTGCAGCAGCAGGGAGTAACCCTTATTGCGCACAGCAACGCTGCAGAAGCCATAGCCACAGG
>JAGLCZ010000367.1 GCA_023145975.1 Candidatus Hydrogenedentota bacterium
AATTCGTGCTGACCATTCCAATAGACATTTTCCTCACCCAATGTTACTGCGTACAGCTTACTTAGGTCTAAACGGGATAATTGCGCATCAATCATCTCTGCAAACTCTTCCGCAGTAGGGCGATTACTAAACTTATATGCCCGATGGAACATTATACTCTGACCATCTTTTTCTATTACTGGGTACAGACAAGCAATAACTTTCTTACCACTACCTTCTGCACGTATAAGCCAATCATTCCAACGGCTACCATTTTCATCTTTCCCATGCCAAGAAGCAGAATCCTTTTCAATCTTACACTGCACAATCAAAAAATCAAACGGAGTATCTTTACGAACAAAGTATTCATTCCATCCACCATACAACCCTGAATTCCTGAAGGTAAGAGCCCTCTCTTCAGGTTCTGCAACTACCGTCCCAACAGAGATAATAAACAAAAACAACCATATAAAGTTTAAGACCGATTTCATCATAATATTAACCTTTCATACTGTTATCCATAACAAAACACTATTACATGTGCCTCATTACTCACCTTTATTATGTAAGCGACGAATCACTTTTGCAGGACTGCCTACAGCAACAGAGTACGGCGGAATAGATTTTGTTACAACAGCGTTACATCCTATAACACTATGCTTTCCGATAGTTACCCCCGGCAGAACGCAGACATTCTCACCAAGCCATACTTCATCTTCAATAATTACCGATGCATGCTTTAGCGGCTGCGATATTATGTTTTTATCAATATCTTCGAAACCATGCAGATTATCACTTATATATACCTTATCAGCAATAAGAACATCGCGCCCTATTTTCATCTCACCAACCACCATTATATGGCTACTATGCCCGATATATGTTCTGTCGCCAATCTCAAGTCGCGGGTTCCATTTCTGCGTTTCTCCATACTCACGAAAACAATCAATCCAGCCACCACCGCAAATCGTAATATTATCACCAAGAAATACATCAACCATAGAACGTGATTTAAAAGGCAGCATGATTGTGCAATTTTTTCCAATTGCCCCAAAAGATCCACGGATAAGTCTCGAATAAAACCTATTCATCCAGTAACGACATTTATTGTGTAATTTTATTATGTTCATTCTGCAGACTACTTTCTATCAACTCTTAGTGATTCCCTCAATTTCTTGGTGAGAATCAAATAATATCGACATTCTTCCACACTATCAAATCCTTAAATGTTTGTGCCTTATCTCTCGTTCTGACTCCTGAATTCTCGCTTCTGACTCCTGAGTAGTTACGTTAAAA
>JAGLCZ010000368.1 GCA_023145975.1 Candidatus Hydrogenedentota bacterium
ACTCCGCCATGGGATCATTACTCAGGCCTGCCAGAAAAATAACCTGGTCATATCCCGCTAAATCCGACTCATTCAGCGAAAACAGATCACGCTCCAGCACGGCAACTGTGTCCGGCAGATAATTACCGAACCACATCAGATCCGCTACCTCTACCTGATAATCCTGCTCCTGAAGCAAAGGCACCAGTACGGAACCGACATAACCCGCACCACCTGCTACCAGTATTTTCATATATGCTACTCCAAAGCAACTACTGCTGTACCGAAAGCTGATACAAATCTGCCCTGCTTTTTCCTTTTTTTCAAAAGCATCGGCAGCACCTGTCAACAAATTCAGTATTGAATTATATTTCTTTGTTATTATGCAATAAAAAACAGGTCAAAATCATTGATTTGTCGGGAATCGTGGAAAATTATTCATTCTACCATCCCATACGAAAGCCTGGGTTTTACTCAAAATAACCCAGGTTACGCATTCGCTCTTCCAGAATTTCTTCCTGCCGGGTCGTATACGGTTTTTCCGGAACTGCCTGCCACACTCCCTCCGGGGAAGATGACGGCACTTCTTTTTTTGCTATCATGGAAACACCATCCATGGGCGGCAGGGAGATACCGAGAAAATCAAGCACCGTCGGGGCAATATCAATAAGAGACGGGAAATCACAGCCTATTGCACGATTCGACATCAGCAGCGCAGGATTACGATGAACACCACTGTTGCCCCGCTCTTTTCCGCCGCACCATTCTGTCGGGTCAAGCGTTTCGAGAGAAGCACCGCCGCGAGCACGGGTACACGAATAACGGTAACCGTTCTTCCATGCAAGCTCAATGATGATATCGGGTGCACGCTTTGTCCACGCCCCTGAATAGACTTTGTTTCTCGGCAAGGCACGGGAGATAGCAGGAAAACGTTCCAGTAGATCGCACAGTTCCTGCACCGTATCCTCATAGGCTTCCTGCGCCACAATTCCCCCGGGTTCACGACCGGCAAGATTAATATGTACTGACGGAAAGTAATCCAACTCATCCGACCAGGCACGGGTATGCTGCCAGTCAATACCTCCAAAACGTGCACGACTTTCAGCACGACTTGCCATCCCTTGAAAATAACGAAACAAGGCACCCCGTCCTTTTGTCGGCAGCCAACGCAACGCCATCCTTTTTAACAATGATCCCGTGCCCGCCCCGTAGCGCAACCATCCCTGTTCAGCAAGATAATTATTCAGATGTACCGTTTCAACACCTGCACCGCCAAAACCATGATCGGAAACAATCAGCACAAGCGTATCCGATCCTGCTGCATCCACCAACGCACCCACCGCACTATCAAGCTGCTCGTAAATTTTTCGGATAGGATGATCCAACGCAAAATTTTTATCCGTATGACGAGGCGACTGCTCATCCTCCAACGGCCAAAAATGGTGGGATGCCGTATCTGCCTCCCCTAAAACCACCATAGAAAAATCCCAGGCTTCCTCCTGCAACAACCTGCAGGCAATATCTGTTTTTTCCTGTATCGTATCTTCAAGAAGGTGCAATGCTTTTTTGTACCAGTCCGGGGTAATACGATGTTCCTGAAAAGGTGCAAATCGCCATCCGCGTACCTGCGACCATGCTTCTTTCGGATAAACGCAAGAACGATCAACCGCTTCTGATACCGGCGAATCAAAACCGGATACAAAAATACCGTTCACAGACTCAGGGGGATACGTACCCGGAACGCCAAGTACACAAACCCGCTTCCCCGCATCGGACAGGATATTCCAAAGGGCAGGTGCTTTACGGTCGGTGCTGTTCAGAAAACGAATAGCGTAACTTCCAGACACCTTCTCTGTGAAATCTGTAATGCCATGTTTTCCGGGATTCACACCGGTAACGCAAGTGGTCCATGCAGGATAGGTTACGGGAGGAGTAACCCCGTTCAACGATGAAAACACACCGCTTCTTGCCACCGTCTGTAAATGCGGCAACCGGCCTGCCTGCATCCATCGGGCAACCAATTCCGGATCCGCACCATCAAGACCTATGAGTAGAACACGTGACATAAAAGGATTGTAACAGAAAAACCAATGTAATCCTCATTCCGCTGCACGGCGGAAAA
>JAGLCZ010000369.1 GCA_023145975.1 Candidatus Hydrogenedentota bacterium
ACGATCCTTTCGCCCTGATTATTGATCGTGCGCACGAAAAGGGACTTGAAGTTTTTGTAAGTTTTCGGCTTAACGAAGTGCATTGGGTGGATAAGCCTGCCAACATGCTTTTATCCAGCTTCTGGCAGGAACATCCCGAATGGCGTGTGGCAGCCCCGGACGATAATATTCCGGAACCGTACCTCGATATTCTCGGGCCCAGAACCAGCCCCGTGGTGGCATCGTGGCTTCCCGGTGGACTTAACTTTGCGGAACCGGAGGTTCGCCGCCGAAAATTAGCACAGATTCGCGAATTATGTGATCGCTATCCTATTGAGGGCATAGAGATCGATTTTCAGCGTTTCCCAATTTATTTTCCTTTCAATACAGAAAAAGAGCATATTGGAATCATGACGTCCTGGCTGAAAGAGGTGCGCAAAACAGTTGATGTTGCGGGAACGAAGCGGGGACGCCCCATAAATCTTACGGTACGTGTTATGGCGACTCCCGAACAGAATCGTAGCATCGGTCTTGATCCTGTATCCTGGGCAGAAGCAGGACTTCTTGACAGCATTATTATTTCCCATTATCTCCATAATAATTTCCCCTTGCCCGTGAATGAATACAGGGCTATGCTTCCCGATACGCTGCCGATTTATGCTTCTATTGAAGTTGAGGCTGAAGCAGACCGCTATCGGGAGATTGCGAAACAACTCTGGAGTGACGGGGTGGACGGTATTATGATGTTTAACTTTTTTACCTGTCGTGAGCGGGGCATAGAACCTGATTTCTCTATACTTTCTGAACTAAGCGCTCCTATTTCATCCATCGGCAAGCCCTTGCTTTTAGTGGCTAACAAGCACAGCGATACATTGAGTTTCATTGATCCTGCTGCATTGACCGTTGAGCGAACCATTCTTGTAGGCCCCAATCCCCATGAAATGGTGATTACCCCTGACCAGCATTTTATGTACCTTTCCAACTATGCGCCCCCGGGAAATACTATCTCGGTGATAGATCTGACAACGCGCAGCCATATAAAGCAGATTTCAACCGGGGAATGCACCCGCATTCATGGTGCTGCAATGGCACCTGACGGCAGGAATGCCTATTTCACTGCAGGGCAGACGGGCTGGGTTGTAGAGGTTGATACCCGTTCTCATGAAGTTACACGGCGCATTGCCACTCACGGAAAAATTTCCCACATGGTGCTCGTATCTCCGGACAATGAACGCCTTTACACTGCCAATATAAACTCCCGGAATGTGTCGGTAATCGATCGGAAGACAGGCGAGCTTATTACGCAGATTCAGTGTGAGGAAGGGACGGAGGGGATGGCTTTTACCCCTGATGGAAAACACCTGTGGGCAGCCAACCAGTCGGGGGCTTCCATGACCATTATTGACGTAATGACCCACACCGTTGCTGCGCGTTTTGATCTGCCCGGTATGCCTGTCCGAATACGGTTTACCCGGGATGGGAAACGGGCGTATGTGCCAAGTTGGACCCCGGAAGGGGAGCTTATTGTTATTGATGTGCCCACTCGAAAAGAGATCAAGCGTATCAAAGTCGGTGGCTATGCCATTGGCGTTGAGCTGAGTCCCGATGAAAAACGGGCATTTGTTGGATGTGAGTATACAGATGGGCTTCATGTGATCAATACGGAAACCCTGCAAGTGGAGGAGATCATCAATACGGGAGAAGGACCGGACCCCATGTTAATGTGGTTCCCGTCACAATCCTGAGCAGGAAGGGAGACCACAGAAGATGAAGAACAGTTTGCCGGGACATCGTACTGCCGGACAGTGCCTTTTGGATACTTTTTTTTCTACAAAAGGTTTTACAATGAACAGGGGAGCGGGGTTTCTTTTTGGTGTATGATCTTTCCGAACATAGAATTCCATGTACTGGATTTTATTTTTCGTGCAATGTAAAATTGACTGCGTAAATTTAAGGCAGATAAACTAAGGACTGTGGATGAGGTCGGTTTCTGCGATAAGCATGTTCGCGTGGCACTATTACGATAATAAGGAGAGATGACAATGAGATTTAAGTATGCTGCTGTATTTGTTTCGGTTTTTGCTCTGCTTTTCTGTCTTTTTCCGGGTACTGCGGGGCGTGATGTGTTTGCCGGGGATACCTCCATACGGTTGCTGCGTCATGTGGTGCTGTTTCAGTTTAAGGAGGGGACAACGCCGGCGCAGGTGCGTGAGGTTGAAGCGGCTTTTTGCCGTCTACCTGATGCAATCGATGCTATTCATGAGCTTGAGTGGGGTACCAATGTAAGCCCGGAGAATTTGGATCAGGGGTTTACACACTGTTTTTTTCTGACCTTCAAAAGTGAAGAAGATCGGGATGCGTATTTGCCCCATCCGGCACACAAGGAATTCGGAAAGGTATTGCGTCCGTATCTGGAAAAGGTTACTGTAATAGATTACTGGACAAAACCCTGAATCCAACAGGCTGGAGTGCGGTTGCTATTACCGATAGAGCTCGGGAAGGGTATTTGCAACAGACCCAAAACGGGTGAAATACCTGGTTTGCGGAAATAGCGATCCTTTGTATAATGGGTTTCTCCTTGTGAATCTTTGCATCCTTGTTTGTTCCTGCCCTATACTCAATACATATCATCCCGCTTTTTGGATATATCAGGTGGAATGTCAGGTTTGAGCATTCCTATTTTGCTTTCAGCCTGTCGTTGCCGCATGTTGTGATATTGCTCATTGAAATGTATTAGAAAAGGAATAACCGGCCTATGTTTAAAGATAGAAGGATCAAGGCTGCGACCATTTCGATATTTGTCGATTTGGTATTGGTGACCCTGAAACTTTGGGGTGCTTCCATATCCCAAAGTCGCGGGCTGCATGCCGATGCACTGCATTCTTTTTCTGATATTGGCGTTTCCGCTCTTGTGCTGCTGGGTATTCTGGGTGCGAGTAGATTTCAAAAGTGGGGTAAAGGTATCGGGGATGGTACTGCATTTTTTATCGGTTTGATTATCCTCTGGGTTGGTATTGGCGTATTACGTTCTCCCACGATCCCTGTTGGCGATGTACCCTTACAAAATATTCCCATGGCTATTCTGTTGACATGGATTTGCATACTGATCTCTTACTTTGTATCCGGATATAAGCTGCGAGTCGGTCAGGAATGTGATGTTGCAAGTTTGCGTGCTGACGGGCATCACTCCCGCATGGATATGTATTCTTCTATTGCTGTATTACTGGGTCTTGTTGGGAACTGGATCGGATTGAGTCTGGATGCAATTGCATCAATAATCGTTGGGCTTATGATTTTGCGTTTGGCACTTGTTGTATTAGCAGCCGCTACCCAGGATATATTGCGGTCTGACGGACATATTGCAGATAGTGTCAGTCAGCTTGAGGTCAAAGAGAATTGGATACCTCTCCTTATATCATTGGGTGAGCATGCAGGGGTAAATACCGAAGGGGTTATGCAATACACGAAGCGACTCCTTGCTTTTTCTAAACAGCGAAAACGTATTTTATATTTTTGCGGTGTTTTCATTCTGGTGGTCTGGTACGGGGCTTCCGGGCTGTATGTTATCGGTGCCGACGAGCTTGGCGTTCTCACCCGCTTTGGTCGATTGAAGGAAAGTGCGGTGCCGCCCGGTTTGCATTATCGTATTCCTTCTCCTTTTTCCACGTTGTATCGTGCAACCCCGGATCGTATTTTTCAATTGGAATTCGGGTTCCGTACGGTTGGGAAGCGGGGTGTTTCCACAGAGCCGCAGGCATACCTGTGGGAAAATCAGCACCTCTCCGGTTTATATGAGAAAAAAGTGGAAGAGGCAATACTTTTGACCGGTGACAAAAATGAAGTGGACTTGAATTTTACGATTGAGTACCGTTTAATGCCGGAAGTACTTCCACGCTTTTACTTCAATGTAGCAGAACCGGAAGCACTTATACGGGTGCTTGCACAGCAGTGTATTCAGAAAATAGCGGCGACCCGGGTATTGACTGATGTGCTTACTACCGATCGCATGGATATAGAAAAAAAGATGCTCATCAATCTCCAGCCGTTGTTGGACGATTTAGACTTGGGGGTGAAACTTTCTGCAGTTCGATTGCAGGATGTACATCCGCCGGCACAGGTGGTTCGTGCTTTTCGTTCCGTTGCCGCTGCCCGTGAAGAACGCTCTACAATTATCCACAAGGCGGAATCCTACCGAAATGAAACGTTGCCTGCAGCTCGCGGTGGTGCATCGGTATTGAAAAATGATGCATCTGCCTATATTACAGAGAAGCGTTTGAAGGCTGCAGGGGATGCGTCACGTTTTAGTGCACTCGCAGAAGTACATTTAGCAACCCCTGAAGCCGTTCATTTTTTATGGTATGTTACTGCACTCGAAAAATCATTGCAGGATTCCCGTATTCTTTTGTTTGATGAGGATATTATGGTGGGGAGCGGCGGTGATCGTTTGACGGATTACTTCCTGGGTACGGAATTTTTCAAGCGAGGTGCCATCCGTACATTTGGATCCGAACAATCCAAAAATAAGGCGGAAGAGCTTGCAGATGAAATAGAATCGGAATTGCGGTAGTGACAGCGATGGTTTAGAGAATTAATACTATTGAAAGTAGATTGAAACAGCAACTTTAGAACATGCAGATTGATGGTTGCAACAGAGACAAGGGAGAGTAGTTGATGAAGCGGATAATAACGTTGGTTATTGTGATTACTGTTATCGTTGCGGTGCTCCGTTCCGTGTTTTTTGTGGTGGATGAAACACAATGTGTTATTGCCACAACATTTGGAAAACCGGTACGTACCATAACGAGTGCCGGGCTTTATGTGAAATGGCCCAACCCGATACAGGCGGTACAATATTTTGATAAGCGTCTTCAGATATTTGATCCCCAGCCCGCAGAAGCATTCACGCTGGATCGCAAGAATATTGTTATCGATGCTTTTCTTTTGTGGAAAATTGAGGAACCTCTCCGCTTTCTTTCCAAAGTGGGTTCAATTACAGGGGCAGAAAGTAATCTGGCAGCCTTACTGACTTCGGAAATTAATGCTGAATTGGGAAAGTATGAGTTGTCAGATTTAATTTCGGTAGAAACAGAGGATATAAAGCTGGGTGAAATAATAGAAATGGTAACAAATCGTTGTGCAGGTGCTGCAGCGCAGGATTACGGAATCCGTGTGATACGTGCGGGTATGAAGCGGATCAATTTGCCACCGGAAAATAAAGACTCCGTATACAAGCGAATGCGCGCTGAACGGGAACAGAAGGCTCGGGAATACCGCGCTGAAGGACAGGAACAGGCGACGGTTATCCGTGCAAAAACAGATTTGGAAAAGCGCCAGATCCTTGCAGAAGCGTACCAGCAGGCACAAACGTCAAAAGGGGAAGGGGATGCGGAAGCCTTACGTATCTATGCAGACGCATACGAAGAAGATCCCCGTTTTTATAAGTTTATGCGAACGCTGGATTCCTATAAAAAAATATTAAAATCGGATACTACGGTGCTTATGTCCTCTGATTCGGCGCTGATGAAACTATTGCTGGATTTTGATGATTTCAGTACAGTAGAGCCGATGTCTGTTCCCGAAGAATTGGTTTCAATAGGAGAGACGTTCGTTGAGGAGCCAGCCAATGAGTAGCTCCGGTAAATGGGCATCAGCTCTTATAAAACCACTTCTCCTTACCCTTGTTGTACTGCCGTTTTTGTATTTGCTGAGTGGTGTTCGTACGATTAATGCCGATGAGCAGGCATTGGTACTTCGTTTCGGAAAGCAGCTGGCGGCCCCCCTGCTTCCAGGAACACACTATACATTTCCTTATCCTGTAGACCGGGTATATTTATATAAGCCCAGCGAAGTTAAGAGTGTGGTAGTCGGAATAACCAACCATCGTCCTTATCCGCAGGGAATTCAATCTGCATCCTATAGCGGCTCTAATGTCGGGGTAGAATTTTTGGCGGGAGATGAGAGTATTATTGAACTTGAGATGAACGTTCAATACCAGATAAAGAAACCCGCCGGCTACCTTTTTCGGACTGTAGATGCGGATCGCCTGGTAGTTATTGCATGTGAGACTGTTCTTACATCGGAAATGGCGCGTTCAAGAGTAGATGATATCCTGACTTCGGGGCGGTTGATTATGCTGACAAAAGTGAAAATTGCTGCCCAGAAAATGTTGGAGGATATGGAGGCGGGTATAACGATTATTGCAGTCAATTTGTCAAGAGCAGTGCCCCCTGCCAGAGTTGCCGATGCATTTAAGGATGTTGCCAGTGCACTTGAAGATAAGGATCGCCTCATTAACGATGCGAACGGGTTATATAGCCAGGTAATTCCGGAAACGCGCGGCGAAGCAATACAAATCACCCAGGAGGCTTTGGCGGATAAAAATGGGGCTATAAAGCGGGCGCAAGGAGAAGCAGATCGGTTTAAGAGAACACTTGCAGAACTTCGTCAGACGAAAGATGCTGAGTTGAGTGTTCTGCGTCTATATTTGGAGAGTATGGAAAGTATCATGCCAAATATTAGAAAGTATATTATTGATACGGATTCCGAACAGGATAAATAGGCAGGAAAATATCTTTTACATATAGATGCTTGTAGAACACTTTTGTTTGCAATGGGCTTGAAGTAAACTGCTTGTGCTTGCATACCTCTAAGGAAAGGGATAATGATGTATAGAGATAGCGAACAGTACCGACTCCTGACAGGGTTTGCTCTTCTATTGCTTGCTATGTTTGTCATAATGACAGCAGGTTACGGTGAGGAATGTCCATTTAAAGCTAAGAGCGGGGGTGTTCCCGGAGTATCGACAGGCGGGTCGGCAAAGCAGGAAAATACGTCTGCTGATTCCGTTGAAACTACAGCAGGTCATGGGGCAGAATGCCCATTTACGGCTAAGAGTGCGGGTGTTCCCGGAGAATCTGCTAATGGGGCTGCACAACAGGAAGAAGTAACTGTGTCTGTTGAGTTTGTCGGAACGGAACAGGATAA